>CAMBZK010000018.1 GCA_945872225.1 candidate division TM6 bacterium UASB124 | reverse complement strand
AGGCCTTTCACCTGTGTGGGTGCGCTCATGTTTTCTTATGCTGCTTGATGTTGTAGCTCTATAGGGGCAGTGTCTGCAGGCAAAAGGCTTTTCCCCCGTGTGTATGCGCTCATGTTCTCTTACAGTAGCTTTTTTCGAAGATCTATATTCGCAGAATCTGCATTGCAATATTGTTCTGGTCCGCGCACGATTTTTTGGTTTCTCAGCAAGAGCTGACGCATCAATACTATCAGGAGTATGATCACTGCCTCCAGCGCGAGATCCACCACCATCACGAGCATCATCAGCATCGTCGGCAAGAATATCATAAAGCCCAGCAGCTTCGGCCGCATCTGGGTCGCGAATAAATGCGCTGAATGGAGCGTTTAAGCAAAGAGCTTTGGCATTACGATGGGAGCTTGGATGAGCATGGTATGTAGTAGCAGGCTCACTAGTAGTTTTTTCCACTTCAAGGATTTCAGCGGCGTCACGCTTTGTGCCTCTAGCACCTTTCCGTGCACGAGCTTCTGATCCAGCATCGCCAGCGTTCGCATTATGAGCAACGCTTCCAACAAGGCAAGCAAGGGCGATTAAACGTAATACTTTATTCATAATAACCTGCAAAAATAGGGGGGCTTAGAGCTTTCTCGCGAAAAAATTTAAATATTTCTTGTACTTGGATTTGTGCATAATGCAACATCGATAGAAAAATAGGGGTTTTTTGAGGCATTTTTTGGCTTTTTTGAGAGGTAAGTTTTCTATGCGATGTTTTCCAAATTTCTCGAGATCAGGGCTATAAATAAAAAATCCACTGCCATGGCAGCCGTTAGGCTACCAAGACAGTGGGTTTTAGGTAGGCAGGGTAAGGTGATGGGGTTTAGATGCCTAATGCAACACGGCATTCGCGCTCGGCTTTAGGTTTTTCCCGATCTGATATCTCTTTTGTTTCAAGCATGAATTTTTGTAACTCTGCGAGCGTTTGTTTGAATTTTTCTTGATCCTGGGCCTGCTGTGCAATCGCTTGGTCATTCGTGCTGATATTGTTGTCTGTTGGGGTGCTTGAGGAGCCGCCTAGGCCAGTGCTTTGTTGCGTAGGCTTGCTAGCGGTAGCAGCGGTTGGAGCGCTTGCAGACGGGATATTTGTTTGTTTTTTGCTTGTTGCTGGTGAGCTGCTGTAGCCTGAACCGCCAGCGTTATAGGCAGAGCTGTCAGGGTGGAAAAAATCATAATCGGCTAGAAGGTCATCATCATAATCACTGGCATAGCTGGCATGACCGTTATGGCCTTGACTGGTTGACGCTTCTGAGGCGTAATTTTGTGTGTTCTGCACGGTGTTAGGTTGTGCAGCAGGAGTGGCTTGCGCCATCGGTAATTTTTTATCTTTTAACATAACTTTTTGTGTCAGGTCAGTTGCGCCACGGTTGGCTGTTGCCTGGTGGCTGATGCCTGCACTAAGTGGTTGAAGTATCTTGGTTGATGCGGTTACTGGTTGTGTTGTGTGCCCTCTGACGGCATCGTACATACTGTTGCGCCAGTTTTGTGCTGCAACGTCAACTTCAGCATTGTACTGCTTGCCGGCGTTATCAGCTTCAAATTCATCAGCGATCGCGTCAACGAGTGATAATATTTTTGCCAAGGTTGCTTGGTCAGGTTTTTGCAGGAGTACCGCATTAAACTGTGCCGTTAGGTGGTCAAACAGATCGCGACGCCACGAAAAGGTAGCGGGAGCGTATGCTGTTTTGACGCCAGGGTTACGCACGAGGAATGCTTTTACTGCCCGTAGGGTGTCAATAAACAAGGGTGCTGAGGTAACGGCAACGGCTGGGGTAGCCAGTTGCTGCAGCTGCTCAATGCTTGCTGGGGTTGCCAGTAGCTTTGGCGCTGGGGAGCGATGAAGAGCAAACCAGAGCACGCCAGCTGCCATGACGGCTGCGGCTGGGAGGCCTGCTGCGTACAAGAATGGTATGCGTTTCATGATTATCCCTTTACCTATTACCTAATTTCTACTTTTTCTCTGGGGGGGTGTGAGAGGGGCTTATGCCCCTCTCGTTAATTACTGGGTGTTAGTTAACGAAGAAGCTCATCCGCTATGGATGGATCTTCTGTTAATGATGATCCACGGACCATCGTTAAAATGGCTTCGCCAGCGCCGCGTATTGATGTTATAGCGGAGCCAAAGACATTGGCTGCCTGAGTATAAAATTCTTGAGCGGCAGTCTTAACACGGTAGGCGAAATGGTATAAGATCTGCATTTTGCTTACAGATGAGTATTGTTTTAGTTGTTCTTCTAAATGTTCTGCAGCTGCGGCGTCAAACTTGGCTTCTACCACCCTTTTGATGTCTGCAATTGCAGTGTCGACGTTAGCTATAAAGTTTGGTTTGTCGGCTTTTTTTTCTTGAAGAATCAAGATTGATGCTTTGTCTGTTATAACCATCAAAGCAGCTTTTTTAAGCGTTTCTGCTCCAAGGACCATATCCCGGGCAGAAAAATCTAAGGAGCCAATTGCACTATTGAGTGAAGCCAGAGAGTTTGCATCTCTCAATGTGCCTAATGCAGTAACATCAGCTGAGCCTGCAACAAGTAGGGATCCTAACGAAACGGTGAAAACTAAGGCTAACATCGCCTTCAAAAGTGATTTATTCATGATATATCCTCCATTTAAATAAATCGGGTTTATAAAAACACTATTTTTATTACTTGCTAAAACGACTTAATAATCTTGATAGACCTGCAACAACGGCAACGTTAACGGTTGCTTCAATTTCTTTGCTCATGCTGCCAAGAGCTGGATTACTAGAAGCTAAACATGGCTCAGGACGTGTAAAATAATCGTACGCTAGGAAACCACCATAAATTATGGGCGCTGCTAGGTATAATTTGCTGCGAATAGCACTGCCAATACTCCTGCGTGGAGCGCTTCTTCTTGCTGTTGTAGTTGTGTGGCCTGATAGATACCTGGTCTGTGTGTCTCTAGCGCAGTTGATTATGTATGCTTTGACTTGATCAGCTTCTGCAAAACCAATAGCTTGCTCAATCATGTAATTGTAGAGTCTTGATAAGGGATCTGTTGATGTAAAACCCTGATCAGTAGATTTTTTTGTCAAAATAGCATGATGATCTTGACTATATCGTTGTGCAAAATTAGGGACTGCTTCAAAGGTGTAGTTCAACATAAATTGAATGATATCGAAAGCAACAACAACACTTGGTATTGTTGCTCCAATAGCATGTTCTTCACGAGCTCTAGTATTAAACTCAGCTTGAAGAGCAGTCGATAAGCCCATGATAGAGCTGGCTGCATACTCATCAATTACCACTGCGGTTGTTTTGGCTTCACCTTTCAGCACGCTGTTCACAAAAGCACTATTTGTGTTAGTTAATAATGCTGTTAAGAAACTAGTCATTTTACCAAAAGCTTTTTCCTGAATGTAAAAAGCGTACTTTTTTTGCTCCGCAGGGCTTTTTTGGTAAACACACCGGTCCTTAACATTATTGAGAGGGTCGGATGGCTTGCTTATTAAGCCTAGCGAGTTCTCACGCATTTGTTGCACAGGGGTAAGTGCTGCTGCAGCAAAAGAGTTACTAAAAAAAAGTGTTCCACTCAAGAGATACATTAATAATTTTTTCATATTTTTCTCCTAAAGGGTTTTATTAAATGCCGCGTGCTTTTGATATGGCATATGCCGCCCATGCGCCAATATTGTACCAGCCCCAGGTGCGCCCTGTAGCAGTAACACAAGTTGGAGTCATTGTGGCAATCACAGTAGCCGTTGGGACAGGGGTAGCGGTTGCAGTAACAGTAACAACTCGCTCGATGATCCGTTCAGTAACAGGAGCACAGCTAGGTGTTGCTTTCGCAAAGCCTTCTGTAACGACTTGGGTCAGGTTGCCGATTTGGTAGCCTTGAGCAACAACAGCATCTTGTGTTGCTCTAAGTGCAACCTGTGTGCCGTTCAGTGCTACTTCAGCAGCTTTGAGTGCTGTGGATTCTGCCGATAATGGTGGGCAGGCGCATAGGGTATCGCAAATAGTACTTGTGGCGTCGGCAACTGGGGCTACTGTCGCGGTAGTTGGCGTGAGTAAAGCCATAACAGGTGTGACCACGTAATTGTTAAGGTAGCCAACAATGGTGCTTGTTGATCCTGTTGCCCATACTACAAAAACAGCGCCACCAACGGCGATGAGCGAAACGGTAATCGCGGTTTTGTGCCGAGCAAAAAAGCTTGGTGTTGCAACAGGGGCTTTGTCAGCTTCTGGTGCCAAATCATCAGTTTGTGTTGCGATTGTTCTGCTTGGCTTGATTTCAACATGTACTTGGTTAACAACAACGCCCAGGCCGCTATTGAGGGCTTGAGCTACTTTTGCTTGCTCTGCAGCAGGTACTTGTTGCACATCGGCTTGCTTTACGCCCATTTGAGCGAGGCCTTCAGCAAATGCTTTTTCAATTTCATTGTGAGCGTTGTCTTTAACTGCTTTCGCTGTTTTCCACGCATCAACTCGTTTGCGAGCTGCTTCTTTGGTAATCTTTTTTGTAGCTAGCTCGGCCAGAAGGCGAGCGTATGCAGCTTTTGTGCTTGGATGAGCACCGGCGAGTGGGTCTGCAACAGCAGGAGCTGGCGCAACCACAGGGGCTGCAACAGGCATTACTGGTGCAACAGGCGCTTGAACTACTACTGGTGCTGCTTGAGCTGCCACAGCAGCTGGTGCTTGGGCAGCAGGGGCTGCTTGGCGTTTTGCTGCTTGTTGTGCAGCTTTGCTAGCGGATCGCAAGTCATTGCTTGTTGCAATTCTACCAGCTTTTGCGGCATCTGCATTAAGGCCAGGTTTGTAGCCAGCGCGACGATCATCAAGCGTGTTAACAACTTTGCCACTACGCAACACTCTGCCTGCAGCACTCAAGCCAACAAAGGCTTGCGATGCAATCAAGAGCGCGCTCAGGACTAATAATTTTTTCGATGTGTTCATAAGAACCTCCACTTAGAGTAAAACCCATTAAACTTTAAATCTTTTTCCATTCATGAACTCATCGTACCAGGTACAGAAACTATGTCAAATAGAAAATATAAAATAATTAAAATGTGTAAAAAGTGCGCATTATATAAGTTTTTTACCCCATTCTTCCCTCGACGCTGGGCTGGCAGCATTAGTCTGGGAGGGATTTTCTTCGTTGGAAAGCGGCTATTTTCTCCTAAATGCAAGTAACATGGTCTTTAAAAGAGGGTGTAGCGGTTGTAGGCTTACCCCTCCTAGCGTAGGAAAATGGGGTAGGGTGTACGCCTGGTGCCTGGGGCTAGGGTTAGGTGTCGGGTGTTACCCCTGCCGTGAGTACTGGGGCTGATTTTAGCCTAGCAGCTGGTGTCTACGAATAAAAACGGCCAAAAGGAGTGGTTTCGCAGGGCTAGAGAAAGCTTTTTTGGAGTAAAGAGCCTGTTTTTTAAAAAGAGCGGCATTATTCGATTGCCCTTGGGGTGTGAGGTCGAAGAATGGCCTTATTGAGGCGAAAAGAGCTGCTTGAATGACAAAAAGACAGCGTAATGCTGGTCCGTAGGCCTGTCCTGGTCTATTGATTTACGTGGTTGCCGCCAGGATTGTTTTTGCTTAAAACACGCTAAAAAATGACAAATAAATGCCTATTTGAAAAATACATAGAACCTGCTAGACTAAAAAACTACTATATTTTTAACCAGAAGAAAGAGAGGTTATGTATGAACTTATTATTAAAACTGCTCGTAGCGAGTATTTTAGTCGCCAGCAGCTTAGCGGTGAAATTGAGCGCAGCGGATGATTATATGGCCGAGCGTTTAGCGGCTTACAAGAAAGATCGCAGACCTATGTATTATTTGAATCTTTATAAAAGAGCTGCGCGTACCGTTGATACCCAAGAGCGCTTGCACCAAAAGCGGTGTGATGGGCGTACAAAAATATCAGCTGCTCACCGAGAAAAACGCATTCAGCGATATATGCTTGTTTTGCAAGATCGTGATGCTAGATTTGAACAAAAAAATAGAGCTGCTGAGCTTGCCGAGCTTTGTGCTCCAGAAGTAGCAGTTGTTCCTGTCGCAACCCAGCCAGATACTCGCCCTGAGCTCCCAAGAACAGGTTTGAATCTTGCAGCACTTTTAGCTGCTCCTGTGGCAGCGGCTCCAGTTTATGTCGCGGGTGCTGGTGCGAGTGGTCCTGCAGGGGGTGAAGAACTACCTTCTGAAGCTATAGAAACGGTTAATCCATTCCTACTTGTTATGCAGCAAAGACAAGGCTCGTCAGCCAGAGGGACTGCAGCTCCACCTTCATCTCCTGTGCGGCCAGATGCGCGATTAGTTGCTGTGGTTGGTCGATCTGGCGACAGCGGAGATGCCCAGGATGAGCCTTTGCCACAACGACGCCCTAGGTCCCAAAGGCCAAGGGGCTAATTATCTTTGATAAAATAAGTATGATTTTTTGGAGGTTATTATGAAAATGGTATTTAAATTGTTAATTATGAGTGGGTTGGTTGCAACGACACTGGCTATTAACTTAAGGGCTGCAACATTAAAAAGGATCAGAAAAAGCCCTGGGGCATTTAGAACTTTAGTTGATGAAAAGCTTAGCCCTGAGCTGCGCCATCGTAGAGATGGTTATAAAAATCGTGGCTGGAAAGCTAGCAAAATAAAGCATGCTAAAGCCCTGGTGCGAGAAGGCATACATGCTCGTCGTGCAGCGGTGACTATGAAAAAAAGATTTGCACTAGCAGCCCCAGCTCATCACGTTGGTGTGCCTGTTGCGGTATCAGTACCAGTAGCAGGACCGGTTGCTGCACAACGACCAGGTGATAGCTTGTTTGCTAAGCTTTCAGGGGGCAATGCAGTAGCAGCACCTGCCGCAGGTGCTGGCTGGTCTGCATCAGCTGGCCCGCTTGATTTTGGTGGTGCCGATGGCGCTCCTCGAACGGGATTTAATTTGAACGCTGAGCAACATAATTTGGCTAAACAAGATGAAGCAATCACCGATCAAATGCTTGAGGCAGATGCTAGTAAAATACCAGATGCAGCTGTTGAAGCTGAATATCAAAGACTTGTCGCAGAAGTATCAGGAGCGCGTGGCACGCAACCAGTAGCGGCTCCTGCTGTATTTCCTAGTGTTTATCCATCATTGGCATTATTGGGCAACCCAACACTTATTCCCCATATGCCCCATTACACGCGTCCTGCAGCAACGGGAGCAGCTCAGCCTCCGGCAACTCCTGGCCGGTCTTCTATAGGCCGAACTAATCATGATGATGATGATGATGATGATGGTAGGCCTGCTCGCTTATTGCCACCACGTTCTGGGGCTACTAATTTAGCCGATGATATAGGTGATGAATCTTGATTGCCGTAGAAAGTATGTTTTTTGTCAGCAGATTCTGTTAAAGTGACCACATACTGAAAAAGGATCTTTGTATGACAGAGCAAGCAACGCCTGAGCTGGAAGCCCTTCTTGAAGGCTATAAAAACATACTTGTGCCACTGATTTGTAAGCGAATTCCGCTGTGTACCATTTATCTTTTTGGCTCGCGAGCGCGAAAAGATTATCACTCGGGTGCTGACATTGATATTGCTATTGATGCTGGTCAGCCAGTGCCTCAAGCTATCTTAGCTATGCTGCAGCATGATCTTGATGAGACTTATATCCCTGTATCAGTTGATTTTGTTGACCTTCAAATGGTTGCAGATGATTTTCGAGCACAAGTGTTGAAAGAGGTCATTGTATGGAACAAATAAAGATTAAATACAACAATCTCGCAAAAGCCTATGCTGTTTTGGTTGAAAGTATCAACTATTATCAAAAACTAGAAAAGATGCCTGAAGAAACTATGTTTGCAGGTGAGTCGATACAAAAGCTGCTAGAAAGTGCACAACGGTGACTGATTCAAGCGTTTGAGGTGGCCATCGATGTTTTTTCGAAGTATCTCAAGTGGCTTTTAGAAGCGCATTTTGGGGTAGCATTGGCGATAATTAATCCACGCAGTGTTTTCACCAAAGCCTGTGAGATTCGTTTTTTAACTGAGCCAGAGGTTACCTTGTTGCTTGAGCTCGTTAGCTATCGCAATCAAGCGTCGCATATTTATAAGCAAGAAGTTGCTGATTTTATTACTAAGGCAGTCGTATCTTCTTGGCCAAAGGTTGATGTACTCATCCAACGTTGCAATCCAAAAAAATTATAAAAATACCTACTCTTGCGATCGTTCTTGAGAAAAGTCATAGACTTGCCTAGCCACTTTAAGTGCTTCGGCGGCTTCTTTTTTTACAACAGCGATATAGTCATCTGGGTATCGCGACCTGGTGCTCTAGGGTTGCAGGAAAATAATTGCAGGCTTGAGTGAGATGAATGAGAAATCATACTCAGTTGCGCAGGTATCGAGTAAAACAATAAGGTCATGCGTGCGAATGAGCTTGTGCTGTTTGAACGCTAAATAACCCTTTAAGGCCTTTTCTGCTGCTTGCTGCGCATGATAGGCGCAGCCGTTATAAAAGCCTTCCCGAAGCGCAAGCTTTGCCAAGCCTAAGTCCTCATGAGCTATTAAAAACCAGGAGTTATGCTCGTGCATAAATTACTACCCCCTCGTTTATGATAGCGTGGATGAGCGATGTTTGGTCGTGTTGGCGTGCTTTAATTTCCTCTGTTGTAAAAACAAGCAAATCAACAGCCTTTTTGAAGCCAAAGAGGTGTTCGTAGCCCTTGCGGCAACGCAAATCACGTCGCTCACTTGAATCTTTTACTTCAACAAGGACATCATAATCGCTCTCAGCATTCGGCGATCCCCACGCATAAGAGCCGAAAAGATAGATTTTTTCTGGCGCATATACTTGTGTTAATCGTGTAACTAGTTCTGCTATTTTTGCATCAATCATAAGAGCCTCTATGTTATTTATTGAGCTGATCGAAGCTTAACATAATCAGCCCTACTGGCAAATAATAGGATTAATGTTGGGAAAATACACGGCTAGCATACTTGTTCAACGTTGCAATCAAAAAAAATTATAATTATCGCATTGATATTTGCAGCGTCATGCGAGGGCTAACACCGAGCGTGTTCAGCTGCATGAGCGCATCTATGGCAGGCGTTGATTTGGTGCTGCTCAGCAAGAGCAACTCTTGTTTATTCTCAGCAAAAGAGAAATAGACCGGGGTGCTGCCTGGCGGCAAGGTTTGCTTAATATGTGCCAATAGCTCCGGGGTAATGGCCTTAGGGAGGCGCAGGGTGATGGTTTTAATGAGCGCTGGGTCATTCAGCGCTAGTTCAACAGGAATCAATTTGTTGGCCTTAATTTTGCAGCTATTTTGTGACGTGATGTCTAGGGATCCTTGGACAATAAAAATAGAAAACTCTTTGAAGAAGTGTTCGGTCTTGGCAAAGGTGCTTGGGAACACGATAATTTCAGCCCCTCCAGACAAATCTTCCATATGCAAAAATGCCATGCGATCACCTTTTTTCGTGGTGATCTCTTTTTTGCTTTGCATCAAGCCAATGCAGGTGACGATCGGCTCTTTGATGGAATTAACATTTTGAATGAGCTCTAGGGCCTGCTTAAATGAGCTGTGCTCAAGCATTGCCACGAGTGGGTAGGCTTTGAGGGGGTGCGAGCTTAAATAAAAGCCGGCAACCTCTTTTTCTTTTTCTAATTTTTCTTTATCACCCCATTCAGCGAGTGGCTTGAACATGAAGTGAGCGGTTTCGGTGCTTTGCGTTGCGCCACTGAGCGCGCCAAAAAGCCCCATTTGGCCGGTCCGTGCAGCCTCTTTTTCTTGCTGTGCCAAATCGATAATAGTATCAAGCTCTGCTGTTTTTTGTGCACGGTTACCAGGAAAAATATCCATAGCGCCAGCGCAAATTAAGCTTTCAAGTACGCGCTTATTGGCCACACGCAGGTCAACACGTTTGCAGAATTCAAACAGATCGGTGAATGGTTTTTTTGCTCGTTCGGCAAGAATGCTTTCAAGCGCGGCTTTGCCAACGTTTTTTATACCTTGCAAGCCAAAAACAATAGTGCCGTTGATTGCTTCAAACTCGGTGCGCGACTCATTGATATTTGGTGGGATGGTCACCAAGCCCATATCGTGAATTTCTTGGAGGTATTTGGTCAGATTCTCAGGGTTGTCTGTTTCAAAGCTAACGACGGCCGCCATAAATTCATGGGGGTAATTAGCTTTCAAATAGGCGGTGTGATAAGCGATAAGTGCATAGGCCGCAGAGTGCGATTTGTTAAAACCGTAGCCTGCAAAATATTCCATCAGGTCAAAGAGCTCGCCAGCTTTTTTTGCATTAAAGCCACCTGTTTCTGCGCCTTGCGTAAAAATAGCACGGTGCTTTGCCATCTCTTCGGCTTTTTTCTTCCCCATAGCCCGGCGCAATAAATCTGCGCCACCGAGCGAGTAGCCTCCGATTGCCGATGCAATTTTCATTACCTGCTCTTGGTACACGATAACGCCGTAGGTCTCGGCAAGAATTGGCTCGAGTTGTGGGAATGCGTACGTTGTTGGCTTTCTGCCATGGCGACGCTCGATGTAGTCGTCAACCATGCCTGAGCCCAGCGGCCCTGGGCGGTAGAGTGCGTTGACCGCGATTAAGTCTTCAAATTTATCTGGCTGCAGCTTGCGTAAAACTTCACCTATTCCTTCAGATTCAAATTGAAAAACGCCCTTGGTGCAGCCTTTTTGCAAGAGCTTAAAGGTTGCTTCATCATTCAGAGGCAGCCGATCAAGGTCAATACTGACATCGTGGTTGCGCTTGATCGCCAGGAGGGTGCGTTGGATGACGGTTAAGTTTTGTAAGCCCAAAAAGTCCATCTTTAAAAAGCCGACAGCTTCAAGTTCCGTCATGGCGTATTGTGAAACAAGATCGGTGCTCTTTGAGGGGACGTAGAGGGGCAGACATTCCGCCAGTGGTTCAGGTGAGATCACCACGCCGGCCGCATGTTTTGATGCGTGGCGGGTGAGCCCTTCAAGCTTTAGGCAGATAGCAAAGAGGTGCTTTATTTGTGGATTGCTATCAATAAGCTGTTTTAAGCGAGGCTCTTGTTCAATAGCCTCGGTGAGGGTAATTTTTAGCTGCTCGGGAATCAGGTCAGTGATGGCGTTAGCATCTTGAAAGGGAAAGCCCAAGGTTCGCGCTACGTCTTTGATAACGCCCTTGGCCATCATGGTACCAAAGGTGATGATCTGGCAGACGCAATCGTGCCCATATTTGTCTTTGACGTAGTTGATGACCTCTTCGCGTCGCTCGATGCAAAAATCAATATCAATATCGGGCATGCTCACGCGCTCAGGGTTTAAAAACCGCTCAAACAGGAGGTTGTAGGTGATCGGGTCGATATTGGTGATCTGCATTGCCCACGCAACGAGTGACCCAGCTGCTGACCCGCGACCAGCTCCCACAGGGATTTCTTGCTGTTTTGCCCATTTAATAAAGTCTGACACCACTAAAAAGTAGCCGACAAAGCCCATTTTAATAATCAGGTCGATTTCAAGCTGAAGGCGATCGTCGTACACCTGGTACAGATCTTTGGGGATGATGTCTAGCGCTTTAAGGCGATCAAGCCCTTCTTTGCACAGGCTGGCAAAATAGGTCTCTTGGGTGTGCTGCTTGGGGATCGGGAACTGCGGGAAGTGGAGCTTGCCAAATTCAAAATTAAAATCGCACATGTCAGCGATTTGCCCGGTGTTCCAAATAGCTTCAGGGTTTTCAGGGAAGGCGTTGAGCATTTGCTCCTGAGAGCGGACAAAAACACGGCAGTCACCGAATGAAAAACGCTTAGGGTCGTCAATGGTTGCCTTGGTTTGGATGGCCAACATGACCTCATGTGCCTCGCGGTCTTGCTCGAGCAGGTAGTGAGCGTCGGAGGTGCCGATGAGGGGGATGTCCCATTCGCTGCCGTAGCGCCTGAGCAGGCTGTTGAGCTCTTTTTGTTCAGGCTGATCGGCTGGTGACATTTCAAAATAAAAACGATCTTTGCCAAACACCTCTTTAAACCAGAGCGATCGCTGTTGTGCTTCGGCGATATTGCCGCTGCGGAGCAGCTCAGGGATGTGCCCACCAAGGCAGGCGGTGGAGGCGATGAGGCCTGCTGAGTGCTTTTCAAGGGTGGCATAGTCGATACGCGGTTTAAAGTAGTAGCCCTCTTTGTAGGCGATAGCCATCATTTTGCAGAGGTTTTTATACCCCTCCTTGTTTTGCACAATCAGAATTAAATGGCAGTATTTGTCTTGCAGGCTACGCACGTTGATGTCAGGCGTGAAGTACATTTCAATGCCTAAAACGGGCTTAATGCCCTCTTTTTTAGCGGTCTGGAAGAACTTTACAGCGCCAAAAATATTACCGTGGTCAGAGATGCCAACGGCTTTCCACTCCTGCTGTTTGGCGTGTTTGACCAGGTCGTTAATGCGAATAGCGCCGTCTAGCAGCGAGAATTCGGTGTGCAAATGAAGGTGGGTAAAATGCTTATTTGTCATAGTCCAGGTAGTGTACCCCAGGTTGCAGTAAATGTGGAGGTGATTTATACTGGTAGCACGATTGAAGGTTTGATAAGTCTTTTACGCACGCGACGTGCTCGAAAAATTAGCAATTATGATTGATGGTTGTTCTTATAACAACCCACTGCCCTCTAAAAATCCGATGGCTGTTATGGCCGCATAGTTTGCTGTTACAAAAAAATAATGATTTTTATAAAGGTCTGATTAATGGATGTGATGCTTCTGGCATATGTTGTGCTTGTTGTTGGTGGCCTGTTGGGGCTCTGGTTTAGTGGTGATGTGGTTGTTGAGTATGCCATTTTGGTAGCGCATCGCTTCAACGTCTCAACATTTTTTCTTGGGTTTGTGGTGCTGGCTATTGCAGCTGATATTCCTGAGTTGGCGATTACGATCTCTTCTGCGCTTGCAGGCGTGAGCGAGGTAGCGATTGGTGATATTATTGGTGGCAATTTTAGTGATGTCACTATGGTTGTTGGCTCTGCGCTGCTCATCGCTGGGAACAAAATTCGGATCTCGGCGGCTGACAATAAAAAGCTGTTGGGTATTTTACTCCTGACCTCATTTATTATGCTGACGCTGCTCTTTATTGGCAGCATAACCCCGCTGCATGGCGTTATTTTGTTAGCGGTATATGCGCTGGCTATCTGGTACTTTTGGCAGCACAAAGATATGCGTGATTTACTCCATGGCGAGCAAGAAATTATGCCTGATGTAAATATCGACAAGCTTGCTCATCAGCAAAAGACCTGGCTGTTAGTAGCAAAATTGGGTGCGAGTTTGGGGGCTGTTATGGTTGCATCGCACATCACCGTGACCTATGCGCTTGAGCTGGCGAGCAGTTTACAGCTGCCGCTTGAGACGGTTGGCGCGACGATTTTGGGTGTTGGAACCACGCTTCCTGAGTTAGCGCTCTGTTTTGGCGCTTTGCGCCGTGGTGATTTTGGTCTAGCAATTGGGCCGACACTAGGTACCGTGCTTGGGCAAACAACCTTGATTCTTGGCTTACTGGCCATCCTATCGGATAAGCCGGTTAACCTTGCTGGCTTGCACTGGGCGTGTGTGTTTATGTTCCTGGCTTTTGCTATTTTGGGTA
>CAMBZK010000017.1 GCA_945872225.1 candidate division TM6 bacterium UASB124 | reverse complement strand
CTTACCGAACATGCTTTTGTCTGTACCAAGAGGTAGGGCTACGTTTGGTAGCAAGGAGTCTAGCCTTGTAACAACCGATGATTCCTATTTTAAAGTTTTGCCGAGCTCCGTTACCATAACGGGCGGTAATTTTGAAAATACCGGCTATGGCGTGATCGAGGGAAATCCGATTAAATTTAATGCGGCAGTGTACACGCTTTTTAACTCACGCATTAATATGGATGCAGTGCTGAATGCTGGTGCTATCGAGCTTGGAGCGCAGAGCCCCAATGGCTATGGTGTAATGGTTGCAAATCCTGGCGGGCTTGCTGATGTGAAGGTAAAAGCAAAATCTGGCACCAGCATTATGCGCGGGCAGCCACTCTTTTTTGGTGAAAACGACATTAGCCTTGAAGACAATACGACGCTTTTTAATATTGCTGTCCAGAATGCAGTAAATACTGACATAAGCCTGAATAGTGGGATCTTGCGCTTGCAAGATGACTTACTGCTTGGTGACAACGCTGTTATTAAGGGTGATGGGTATTTTTTGCTTAATAATCGGCGGTTATCGCTTGGTGGGCAGTCAGCAGACTGGCAGGGTGAGATTGTTTGGTATAGTGCTCTGGATATTCAGTTTAACAGTAAGATAAATTTAACCGGCGTGTGGCTTTTTGCTGATCGCGGTCAAATTAATGGTAATGGCAACGTGCTTGATTTATCAAATGGCGGCGAAATTATTGTTTCTGAGGATTCAGAACTTCGCTTAGCAAGTGTACAAATCAAAGGGCTTGGCAATGCAGAAGGTCTTGGCAAGATTCGTGTTGCTCCTCGTGCAAGGCTTTATTTGAGCGATGTGGTTATTGAAATGGGCGATGATTACGATGTTATTTCTGGCGAGTGGTATGTTGAAGGCAGCTGCAAGGTTATTACCAAAGATCATGTGCTTGAATTTAAAGATGCGCCAGACCTATCAAGCAATGGCAAGCTTATTGTTGACCGCGTTGATTTGACTTATGACACCCTTGCAACGCTTGATAGAATAAATGTCCGCCCGTCACTGATCAACGATCCGCTGCGTAGGTTTATTCAAATTATTGGCAGTGGCGACATTCGCACCATCAAGGGTGACACCGTAACCTTTCATAATTATCGTGGCGAGTCGCTGCTGCAAAAATATGCGATTGTGGCGCCATATCGTAAATTTGTTATCTACCCAGAATTGCTTGACAATTCTTCTCAAAATTTTGATGTACTCATCGATGGCAACACCAATTTTCTTGGTTTTACCCGTTGTGACGATCCTGTCTTTATTGTTTCTGCTGGCGTGCAGGCGACGACGCAAAACATCGTGATGCGTGATCTTTCGCCAAAGCATGTTGAGTTGCAAACAGGTGCTACGCTGACCTTTGGTGATAAGACCATGGTTACCATTGCGCGCAATGAATATCTCAATTATCCATGGATTTTTAGTGGCGACACCATTTTACGTGGTGGCGGCATGGTGCTCGAGCTTGGGCCACTCGGTGAAATTATTGTTGTTGGCAGTGGTTCATCGCTGCTGCTCGATGGCATCATTTTAAAAGGTATTAAGGGCAATAATGTTCGCTGTGTTGAGAATAGCAGCAACATTAGCATGCGTGGGGTGAAGTGGATTCAGAACGGTTCATTTACCCACAGCCGTGGTGGCATAACGTTGGTTGATGACGTCACCATGGTCGGTCCGGAGACCTTTACCTACGCTTCAGATCGGCCGTTTGCTATTTTGTCTGATGCAACGCTGTTTTTAACGCGTGATCTGACGTTTGCGTGGCAGGGGTCGATTAATGGGCTGCAGCTTGCTGATGATGGGACGTCCGCCATTCAGCTTGATCAGGTAACGGTTTCAGCTCCAAATGGCTTGACGCTTAATACTCCTGGCAGGTTGGTTGTGCGCAATACCAATTATAAAAACGGTGCGGTTAATTTTGATAGCCTGACGCCAGACTACAGCGGTTCATTTAGATAAAAAATGAGGGGGGGGGGTGCGTACACCCCCCCCCCTCATTAAATAGATTTTGACGAGATTTCTTTTTTAAATTTCTTCAAATAAGATTTCTTCAACTACTCGCTCTTTGGTGCTCAGCGCAATACCCACCGCAACAATGTGGCGGCCAGAAGCGCGGTACTTTGCAGCGTAGTCTCTATCCTTAATTTGTTCGATGGCAGTAGCTGCAGACTGATTCATTTTAAGTTCAAAAATATAGACTATTTTCGGCAGCAAGACCGTAATATCCATGCGGCCTCGGTTAGTCATATCCTCAGCAAGCGTGATAACGTTGCTGGCGTTGAGGAGCAAAAAAAAGACGGTTTGGGAGTAGTGCTCGCGTGGGTTTTCTTCTTCGTTAGTGCCAAAAAGATGGTATGGCAAGTTGGCAAGTGCCCCATTGAGGAGTGCTTGCAGCTTGCCAAGCTGTTGGTCCTACAGCAAGCTGTTGAGCTTTCTCGTGATCGGCCCAAAATTGGTGTCTTCTTTGCAGGTAATGAGTGGAAGTAGGTGGCGAGAAGTTGCTTGCGCGACTTCTGCGTTGGGGAAATCGAGCGTAACAGATTTTTGTTGAATCGTGTAATTTTTAAGGGTCATGTAGCCAGCGTAGTAAAGAAGTGCTACCGCGGTCATTTGGTCTGGCTCGCATGAAGCTTTGAGAATATTAAATTCGATATAAAGCTCTTCGGCGTCAATTGCTTTGATCTGTTTCTCGCGTAGTTTGGCAAGCAGCGCTGAGGGGGTGCCAGAAACAAACCACTGGTCAACCATTTGCTGTTGATGAAAAACATGGTTGATGGCGAAGGGGTTGTAGACGCTACCGACAAGCGATGCTGTTTTATCATTAACGCCGAAGGTATAACCGTTGTATTGCCCACGCAGTCTTTCAAGCATTGCTGGCACCGGTACTTTATAGCCATCAGCCAATGCTGCAAGGTGCTCAGGAAAGAATGTTTTGATCTCATCTTCGGTGTAGCCAAGCATTTCAGCTGCTATGTGGCTGAAGGTTAGGTCGGTAATATTGTTCAAACCAGAAAAGATCGAGGTCTGAGCGAATTTAAAAACGCCGGTGAAAAAGACCAGGCGTAGTTCTTCAGAGCTAGCCTTGAGTTGGCCATAAAAAGCTGCTAGCTCTTTGTGAATGTCTTTGTAGCGGTGTGGATCGGCAATTACATCGAGCAGTGGCTTGTCGTATTCATCGATTACAACAACAACGCCCATGCCGGTTTTTAGGTAAATTTTGTTGATGAGCTGTCGGAACATTAAATGTGGTGCTTGCTCTATCAGTGTGTCAATGCCCAGGCGTATAGCGTTCTCATTAAGAATGTTAATCATACCTTGACGCACTACGGCGGCATCAGAAGCGGCACCTGCTGCCTTGGTCATATCTAGGCGGATGACGGGGTGCTCCTGCCAGTCCCAGTCGCTCTGGTCGATCCAGGTATTTTTGAAGAGCGGTCGGTTATTAGAAAAAAGTTCAGCAATGGTTGAGCAGAGCAGCGACTTGCCAAAGCGGCGTGGTCGAGAGATGAAGAAGTAGGTTCCATCCTTAAAAACATCATAAAGGTACTTGGTTTTATCAACATAAATGCCACCTTTTTTTCTCAACTTGGCAAAACTTTGTTCATCAACACAAATTAGTTGCATGGCTTCTTCCCGTTTTTAAAACCCTCAAACCTCTTTACTAGCCTTCCAGTTTAGCACACGGGGGTATACCGGTCCAGTTGGTGGGCAAAGGGTAGAGTTGCCATACGGCAAAACGCTTGCCAGTGAGCCTTATTTGGCAGCAAGAATTTGCATCACGTGATGATGCTTTTCGCGCAGAGCGAAAAATTAAAAAATGGACACAGGCAAAAAAACGAGCACTAGCTGCAAAGCAGTGGGACTTGGTTAGCTTGCTTTCACATTCTAAATGAACCGCTCCTTCTGGTCCTTCGGACTTCGGCCATTCGACAAGCTCAGGCTGAGAGGGCTTTTGCCTCAATTTTGTACATCTGATACCGCAAGCCTGATTTCTGACTTGTCCACTATAGCTTTTGGCATCACGACACATCACCCCCATTTCTGCTCAAAAGCCCTCAAAAAACTTTTTCTAGAAACTTGCAACAGAAATCCTTTGTTGCTACTGTAAAAAACACCACGCCGGTTTGGCTGCTTTTTACAGGTCATTAGATTGCTTAGGAATGCAAACCGCTCCTCCTGAGCTTGTCGAAGGACGAAGCCCTTTGGGGCGAGGAAGAGCGGCCTAGTCAAATAAACATCACGTTCTCTCTTCTGTTGCGTTTGGGTGCAGTTGTTGTAATGAAGTGCGCATGAGCAAATTGCCGGTACCGTGTGCCAGGCAGAAGCGGTTTTCACCGTTGTCTCATAGCGCGGGAAAAAAGGTAAAACTCATAGAAGGAGAGAGAATGAAACGAATATCCGCGTTACTGTTAACGCTTGCGGTTGTTGCGCCGAATGCGCCGCTGCTGGGCGTGAAAAGCGGGACGTCAAAAACGGCTGTAAATACGCCAAAAGCGTCGGTTACTGGCAACGTTGTTTTTAATGGCGCTCACTTTGTTCCTGGTGCAACTCCTGCGCTTTATTTGAGCTCTGGGGCAGATTTTACTGCTGGCGCTCTTGATCCTGCTGACAAAACCTATGCGATTGCAAAAGCAGAAATAAATAAAGATGGTGCGCTTGCGATGACGGCACTAGCTGATGCAACAGCAACTATCGATGGCATTGATGGCCTTCCGAACCCATTCAATTCTGCATCTGGCGTTACCGGCATTGCCGTACCAGCTGATGGTACAGGTAGAATTGCTGCATACATTGGCAATCCTGCAAAACCTGCGGTAGCTGGTGGCAATGGCAACGTGTTTGCTGTTTTAGATGATGGGAAGACCATTGAGACATCAGGGATACTAAAAGATGCAGATGGCAATCTTCTTGGTGCTGATGGTGGCTTTGTTTATGCGATTGAAGCATCAAACAAAGTAAAAACCTTGGCTGCACCTGTACAAGTTGATTCACTTGCATTTGCTGCCGTAAGCACAAAAGGTTGGGATGCAGCAATAGCCGACACGCCTGCTGATACTGGTCGTGGTATTGCGATTGTTGGTGCGTCAACTGTTAAAGCTCCGGCTCTTGCAGCACGAGAAAAAGATCATGTTGAGGCAGCAGTTGCTGCTAACGAACCTGCGTTGCCGATTAGAATGGACGCGGTTGCTAAGAATGGTCCATGGGGAGATACCCTCGCTGTTTCAGGCGATGCTAATAATATGATCAATGCTCTTGCAAAATCTACTGATGTTGATTTGCATTGGAATGATAGCGTTCAACGTCTCTATGTTGGTCTTGACGTAATGGGTGCAAATCAACTTGGTGCAAATACCTTTGTAGGCCCTGCAGATTCAGAAGGTGGTATTATCAGTGTTGGTAGCGTGAAAATTTCTGACGCAGGTGTTGCTAGCTTTCAGTCGATTATCAAGCAACCAGGAGTGGTTAATTTTGAAGATATGGTTCCAAGTGCTCAATTGACCCGCGTAGTTGCAGTCTCTCAAATCGGTGCTAACGGTGCCAACAAGCTTCAGGCAAGAGCCTCAAAAATTCGTTCGATGAAAACCAGCACGAACAAAGATTATCTGATTGTTAACAGCTTCATTCAAAAAGATAGCCACGCTGGCGCTGATCAACTGTATGCACTTGCAGCACTCCCACTCGTCGCAAATGACGGCCGCTTAGCAAAAGTTGCTGCAGGTAGTATTGCAACAACGGCTGGCGCCCCAGCGGTATTTAGCGAATTCCCAGCTGACGAAACAGAGTTTGTAAAATCTACCGACAAACCCGTTCAAATTGCACCAAACTTTGATGAAGCAAATCTGAGCGAAATTTCCGATCTTTTTGTCGACGGTGACACAGTTTACATTTCATGCGCTCATGATACTAACAACGAACAATCACAACGCGGCCTCTTCCGCAGCTCAGCAATTTTCAACGCTGACGGCATTGTCATCGGTTGGACGCCTGCAGAACGCGTTGGTGGCGATCTGGGCGTTGTTAAAGGCGCTGGTTATGATGCGGCAACCGGCAGCATTTATGCGCTGACGAGTCAGGATAGTGGAGCAGCCATTGCGACTAAAGACATCAACACCGTCAAAGTTTCTGCATGGGGCAATGCTGATGCAGCTCCAGTCGTTCCTGGCAATCCTGCAAACAACCTCGGTAGCAAACTTAAAGAAATCTATCCAGACGCAGCTGGCGGCATTCACAGCATCGCAGCATTTAACGAAGCGACGCCTGGGTTTAAAGGCGCAGCTGCTGCAGCGAAGGCTTATGCGACGAGTCGGTTGAGCCTTATGGCTGCAGTTGGAAAAGATACTGTTTCTTTGATTGAAGCAGGCGTGGGCGCAGCTGGTTCTGAGTTCTTGCCAACGACTGATTTCGCTGCTACTGCGCCAGTTTCGTACGATCCATCAAACCCAGCGTATGCAGCACTCAAAGACATCGCACCGCTTTCATGCGTTGAGTTGTCACGTGCGATTACTGCAGCAAATACAAGCTACCTGTTCATTGGCGGCTACAATGGTCTTGCTGTTGCAACAGGAGCTGCTGGTGGTCTAGGCTTAGGCAATGGCTTTGATGGTAGCGGTGATGCTGTTGTGGATCTTGCTTATCTCGCTGCTGTGGGCACGGGGCTTACTTCCATCCAACAATTACAGCCAGCTGCAGCGAACTCATTCAAAGACATTCGCAAAATGGTTGCGGTTGAAGACGTTGTGTACGTGATGACGGGCAAAAAAGTCTACGGCTTTAAAGTGAGTGCTCGGGGTGGTCACGGTGTAGAGATAGGTAGATTTGATGGTAGTGCACCAGGAAATCTTGATGAGAGCCCAGTTACCTTTACTGATTTGCCTGCTGATGCAGTGCTTAACGACATGGTTGTGATACAAGAAGCTGCAGGTACTCATCACTTTATCTTGGCAACAAGCAAAGGCGTTTACACGGCTTCAGTACTTGCTGGTGCTAGCGGTGGTAATAATTTCCATAATGGCGGTGGTGCTGTTCTAACGACTGCCCCAGTCCATCATGTCGATGCTAACTTTGATTTTGGCCCAGCACTCCAATTGAACTACTTCTCAATGACTCGTGGCGCTCCATCACCAAAAGGCAACTTGTTTGTGCTCTACAGCGACTTGTCAGCTGCTCATGCCAACGGTGGCACCGTTGCTCGCTATGCGGTTGATGTGACTGCTGCTGCGGATGCTCGTGTTCGCTTGGTACAAGATGTTGCAGGGGTAGCTGTTGGTGCTGAGCAGGAAATCGAAGGCGTAAACACCTTTAAACTCAGCGACATCCGTGGTGGCTTCACCATGGCTGGCAACACGATCTTCCAATCACGCAGCATGGACCTGGCATACGGCAATGCAGAAGCTGCTGGCACCGTGATGAACTCTGCGGCTGGTGCTGTTGATCCAGTTAGGTTCCCACTCAGCGATGTGTACGAAGACAATGCAATCAGCATGGTTGCAGCTCCGGTGGTTGACCCAGCAACGGGTTTTGTGATGATACCTCATCAATACGGCATAATTGCTAATCAGTAACACGTTATCTAAGCTCGCTCTTCCTTGGCCCTCGCGGGTTGAGAAAGAGCGGGCAGTCTAGTTAACCTGTATTAAAACTAAAAAGGGATGAACGATGAGAGTAACCAATAAATTGTTAAAAACGCTGGCCCTGTTGCTAGCAACCAGTGCGCAACTCACCGCGTTTGCGCCAACCAACTTCTTTAGACCATACGATACCAACCTTAATTTGCACCGCGATTGCAAAGCTAAGCAGTCATTTAAATTTGGTGCTAACGTTGAATACGGCATGGATCGTGATGGCAAAAGCTGGAACAGCAAATCAAAAAATGTCCTCAAGCTTTACGAAGAGACACAGTCATTTATCAGCGCTCTGCGTGGCGCCCCAGCAGCTTCAGCACCAGCAGTGGCGCTGCTTGCGCTGCCAGTAGCACCAATCGGCCCGATGGATGACGGTGTTCGTGGTCATGTCGATTTGAAGGGCAAATTTGATATGCTTGATATCGACGTGCATGGTCGTTACGAGCTGCCACTCAAAATGATTCCTGGGCACTTGGGCTTGAGCGTTATGCTCCCAATCCGTGATGCACGCATCTACGATACTTCATACGCTGACCAAACGGTAGCAAACTATCCTGTTGATGCAGCAGTTTCTGGCTTGATCGGTACCAGAACACTGGCGCAAGACAGCCTCAAAGCGCTTGGTGGCCTTGACTTGAGCAACTGGTCAAACGCTGGTATCGGCGACCTTGCGGTGATGCTTGACTGGTCAAACCGCTACGAGCAAGAAAAAGATGGGCTTAAAGCTGTTGAGCTGATGGCTAAAGTTGGCGTGAGTGTACCAACTGCTAACGAACGCGATGAAGACAAAGCATTTTCGGTTGCCTTTGGTAACGACGGCGCTTGGAGCTTGCCTTTCGGTGTTGGCTTAAACCTTGATTTCAAATACCACGTGCGCCTTGGTGCTGATGCTCAGTTTGAAGTCATGTTTGACCACAGCAAAGACTACCGCATGAAAACGGATGAAAAACAAACACGCTTTATGCTGCTCAACAAAGGCCGCGCGAGCATGGACTACGGTTTTACGTGGAAGTTTAACCTTTCAGCACAAATGTACCGCTTTGCCTACGGCTTATCGCTGGGCGCAACGTACAATTACATGAAGCATGACGATGATCGCTTGTCACCTCAAGGCAATGCCTTTGATGCAACGGTTGTGAACAGTGCCAACTGGTTGAAAGAGTACAACGCACACAATCTGGTGTTCAAACTTAATTGGGATTGCAACAGCTGCATGAACAGCAGCGTCGCGCCGCAAGTAAGCTTGTTCTACAAGCTCCCAGTAGACGGCAAAAACATCATGCTACAAGACACCTTTGGTGGTCAGCTAGCCATAAATTTCTAAGCATTAATTAAGAATAGTTTCATCTAGCCTGGCTTAGATACAAGTTTCAATGAGAGAGGGTGGTTCGCGCGGATCTCCCTCTCTCATTTTTTGTAGGTGGATATTAATCGACTTTTTCACCGAAGCGCGCTCCTTGTTGTCTCTGTGGGTGGGTATGGTAAACTGGATCCATCAGTAATTTTGATACGAAGGAGCCTTGCGATGCAATTTCTTGACCCAAAAGTTGATTTTGTTTTTAAAAAAGTATTTGGAAACCAGGCAAAACCACAAATCACCATTGATTTTTTAAACACCATGCTAGACCTGTCTGAGGGTAAAAAAATTGTTGAGCTTGTTTTTATAGACCCATACAATAATCCAGAATCTATCATTGATAAAAAAAGTGTTGTTGATGTCAAATGTGTTGATCAACAGGGTCGTCGCTTTATTATTGAAATGCAGGTTGTGCAACAAAAATATTATCCACAACGCAGTCAATATTACGCCGCACATGTCATTGCACGGCAAATGGAGCTGACAAGGGCATATGCTTCACTCATGCCTGTTATTTTTGTTGGCGTTTTGAATTTTAATATGGTCTACCTGAATGCAAACCCAATCAATCGCTACTGTATTGCCAATAAAACCATCGAGCCAGATGGTGCTGTAACCTTGGTTGACGATGGTGTATTAAACCTGTTTAATTGGACTTTTATTGAGCTTAAAAAATTTGATAAGCCACTTGAAGCGTGCATAACGCTTACTGATAAATGGCTGTACCTACTTCAAAATGCTAATCAACTACAGCAAATTCCTGATTCGCTTGGCGATAACAATTCCATGTACGAAGCACTGGATTTACTTTCTCATGCGGCGTTAACCTCTGAGGAACGAGAGGCTTATTTTCATGAACGAGATCGCATGATGCAGCAATATGATCAAATAGAAACAGCTAAAGAAATAGCTTTGGCTGAGGGCATGGAAAAGGGCATGGAAAAGGGCAAGCAAGAGGCAATGATCATGCTGGCAAAAAATATGCTTAAAAAATTTGCACTAGAAGAAGTTGCTGAGATAACCGGCTTGTCTCTTGACGAGCTGAAAAAATTATTGGGCAAATAACGTAGAAAGATTTTGATGGGGACGTATTTGGTTATTGGTATCATTTACCAAGTAACTGTTTGCAAAAGTGATGCAAAAGATCGCACGGTTGAACAATTAGAACAGGCACTCAGCAAAGAGGTTGCGATACATCACTATGTACTGGAAGAAACACCGGGTAAGTACGAATGGACAATTTCCCCCGCCTTATTAATGGCAACCAATGTTATTAATTTTCTTCAAAGACAATTTGATCTTCTTTATGATGAACCCGATGAATGCCGTGATCAGCTGCTTCGGAGCCTACAAGGTATGAATAGCCACGAAGAACTTGTCTCATACGCGAAAGAGGGATCTGCGGAGTATTTTTACTCCTACACATCAATGATAATGGATTCTATTGCTCTGCCCAAGCCAGGATGGCACAGCGAGAGGATAATGGTAGCATGGTCTCCTATTGTTTTTCACAGCGAGGGAAAAATGATTTTAGAATGCTACCAAGATACTTTCCGTTACATCGACAACCTTATGCGATTACAGCGTCACGAGTTTCCAATTGTCGATTGTGTGAAAGTGTTGATTGTTTAAAAACGATTACACGCTGTTTCCATTAGGTGCTCGTGCACATTGTTGACACTGTTGCCCTTTGCTTATCAAGATCAGAGCGTTAAAAGTATCTGAAGGCTCTTGATAAAAAGGTTGCTGCATGAAGCATGCTGTGCTGCTTTTCTTATTGCTCTGCTCAAGCACATATGCTGCTGTGCCAGCTGATGTAGCGCCTATTGTTGCGGTTGACCCAATAATTGTTCCTGATGTTGCACCTGTTCAGCAGCCACCAATTCCCTGCAAAAAAGTGGGTGACAACCTAGAAGTAACCGTCAATGCATCGCTCCCGCTTACCGGTGAAATGGCAGTACTCGGGCAACAAGTGCTTGATGGCATGACCTTGTTTTTCAATAAGCTCAAGCAGCGGACAACCAAGGGCATTATTATTCGTCTGAGTGTGCAAGACGATGGGTTTGAAACCGTTAAAACGCGCGAAAACATTACTGCGATGGCGGCACAGTCCCCGCTGTGCATAAGTCTTTTAAGTACACGCTCGGTGTTTGCTGTTTCTGATTTGATTAAGCAGCACAAGATTTTGGCGCTCTTTCCTCTTGAGGGTGCGGCTACAACGCGTGGCCCTGCATTTGAAAATGTTATATTTTTTCGCCCCAGCTATGAGCAAGAGATTGGTGGGCTTGTTGACCATGCACTGAAGGTGCTGCACAAGTCTAAAATTGGGCTGTTTTATGAGGCAAGTGATTCGGGTGATGACACCCTCGTTGCAACGAAAAAAGTACTTGGCGAGAACAAACTGACGCTGCATGCAGAGGGCTGGTACCCCGCACAGACCTTGCAAGTGGAGCGTGCGGCTAATGAAATTTCAGTTAAGGCACCAAACGTTATTATCTGTGTTGCAAAAGCTCGGCCAACCTATAATTTTGTGCGTTATTTTGTAAACAAGGGTTTGCACAAGACGGTTTTTATGGGCCTTTCTGGGCTTGATAGCATTCAAGATACGTTGAAAAAATCACGCGGCATTCAGTTGGTTACTTCTTCGGTAGTTCCTGATGCAGCAACCAGTGAGCTGCAAATTGCAAAAGAGTTCAGGGCGGATTTGCAAAAGTTTATGGGCAATAAAAAGCCTACGGCCTATGCATTTGAGGGGTATGTCAATGCTGCACTGTTCTATGAAGTTTTAAAAATTACCCCGCAGCCATTTACCATTCCTGGGTTGCTCAAAACCATAGCATCGCTCAAAAAAGTAAACTTTAAAGGCTTGCAGTTACAATTTGACCCAGCGAAGCGGACCCTTTCTCAACAAGTGCATATTTTCAGTGATGGCAAGAAAAAATCAGCGCCAGCAAAAGAAAAAGAAAAAACAAAGGAGTCAGCATGAAGCAAGCTCAAGCAGCTGCCATAAAGGCCCGACCTGCTGGCATCAGACGTTTTTTTGACATTACCCAGACATCGGTTAAAGCGACGCTGCTGGGCATGTTGGTTGTTTATTTGATCGGTATTTTTGGCTATGCCTTGCGGCAGTTTAATACGACTGACGTTATGCCACCCCTCAAGCCCATCAATACTGACGCGCTTAAGCAGATGGGGCCCTTTACGGTGCGTGTTAAAGTTGGCATGTTCATTAAGCACTTCCCTATTTTTGACGTCAGTAAAAATACCTTTCAGGTTGATGCCATTGTCTGGTTTGAATTTAATGGTGATGAGATGAATCTTGATACGGTCGAGCGCTTTTCATTTGATAACGGCAAGATGGTTTACAAAAGTCCGCCAGAAATTAAAGTAACGGGCACCAATATTTTTGTCCGGTACAACGTCATTTTTGAGCTTAAAACTAACTTGCAGTTTCACCGCTTTCCGCTTGAAGACCATCGCCTTGCCATTATGATGGCCAATGAGTTTGTAACGCCAGACGAGATGATTTTTGTAGTTGGTGCAAGCTCATTTGAAATGTTTTCTAAAGAGGCGCCCGCTGGCTGGAACTTTGGTGATTTAAGCGTTGATGCGGGTATTCAGCCATTAGTGCTTGATAAGCAAGATGCTGATAAAAAAGCAGAATCGCCAAAGGCCCTCTTTATCGCCAATGTTATTAAATCATCAAGCCGTCGAGCGCTCGTTATTTTCTTGCCACTCTTTTCAATGGTGTTTTTGGCCTTACTCTGTTTTTTAATGAACGCAGCCAATGTTATTGGCAAGGTTACGCTGTCATCATCGGCACTTACCGGGCTTCTTGGCTATCGATTTGTGCTTGAGCAAATGGTGCCGCAGGTTGGCTATTTCACGACGACGGATAGTATTTATTTGCTGTTGCTTGTTTTTGCGTTTGTTAATTTTTGTGTGCAGCTTTTTCTGACGCGTTACATGATGGTTAATACGGCTGATCCTACGGCAGGCGCAACAAGCGAGCGGGTGAGTAGTGGTCTTTTCATGGTAGGGCTGGTCTTGTTGACGGCTGCAACAACCTATTTGATTTTGTTTTAAGGATCTCATGGTAAAAAAAATAGCATCACGAACGAGTACATTTGCCATCCTAAAATATATGTTGCTGAGCATTGGCATTGTGCTCGTGCTTCTGCTTGTTACGCTGCTTGTGCTGCCTCGGCCAACACACAAAACAGGCTTTTTGACCTTGCCTTTGGTTGAAGGCTATGCGGCTTCACTTAACGAGCAGTATGCGATGGATAACGAGAATACGATTAAGCCTGAGTTTACTAGATATTGGGCTACCGTGATGCCTGGTAAACTTGATGTTATGAAAGAAAAATTGGCCTGGCTTGGCTCGTTTGCGCACCTTGCCAAAGCACCAGTGTGGTCGCCAAGCTTTTTCAAGCAGCAGGTTGTAGCCCTAACAGCAGCTCGTGAAGCGGCTGGTAACAAAGGTGATAGCATTGTAAAAATTACGGCAACGCCCCAGTCAAAAATAGTTATTTTTGGGTATGTGCAAGGCGCTATTCATTCGTTAGCGCGTTGTTTGGCTCAGCTGAAAATGCTTGGCATTATCAATGATGAATTGGCGGTTACCAACCCTGATTTTTTTATAGTTTTTACTGGTGGCATTGTTAGTCGGTCTGCCCACAATATGGCGACGCTTAGTTTGGTATGCCGCTTGCTTGAAAAAAACCCACAGCAGGTTGTTTACCTGCGTGGCACGCATGAATCTAAGGGC
>CAMBZK010000016.1 GCA_945872225.1 candidate division TM6 bacterium UASB124 | reverse complement strand
CTCGCTTAAGCGCACAGGAGGATTGGTGGAGAAGGTTGGTGGCGTTTCAACTGTATCAATAACCACGGCACGGGCATATTGCTGTGTCGTAACAAAAGTCACATAGCCCCTCTCTGTTTTGTCTTGCACCTGTCTAAAATTTGCATCAGGGGCAGAAAATACCGCCGTCTCTGCTGCAACAACAGCAGCAATAGCGTTAACGTTGTCAGCTATAATCTTATTTCCTGCAAGCAGTTGCTTTCGCAACGCAACAGGGTCTTGATCCAAACAGACCACCCCAAGGCACAACAACGCCAATGTTGCCGCTTGTAATCTGGTTGAACCGGTAATTGCCTGCGGACCGATGTCAACCGTCACGGGAGTGACACCGTCCACATCAAACAATACTTGCGTTTCTTTTGGCACCGCTGCGCTATTGCAAAAATAGTACACCGTTGCCCCTGCTGCCCGTGCAGCCTTGCCTGCACCAACATTGAACATCGCGCTACCACTAGCGGAGATCAGTACCACCATATCTTTTTTGGAAAAACCTAGTGCGTTAATTGTAGATGCCCCATCTGTTGCAGAGTCTTCAAACCCTTGACGTGCTCGAATGAGCGCAGAATCACCGCCAGCCATAACATCGACAACCGTTTTAGTCGGGTCTTTAGCTGCTAAGTCAATCGCTACGCGCCCGCTTGATCCAGAGCCAACCAAGTAGCACTTGCCACCCGCAGCTCTTGTACGCAGCAGTGTTGTACGCATCTGATCGTAGAAGCTGGTAACAAAATGGTCAAAGCCTGCAACAACCCCCTGGTCAACTTCATGCAATAACTGCAACCCTTTCACAATGCCGTCATCACCACCACGCATAACGCGACTCAAATCACTCGTCACGGGATGCGATTGCTCGGTTGTCAGATACCCGAGCTGCCGTAGCGCTGGTGCCTCTGCACTCGTAGCTAACAACCCCACGGGCAAACAATGCAGTGCGACAAAGAACAATAAACTGTTTTTCATCAACAATTCCTCTCCTAATTTCTCTTTTTTAGTTGCGCAATATACCAAGGTAGCACATAAAAACCTTTTTCAAATACTTAGCAAAAAGAGCTTTTTAATGGGTATTAAAAAATTTTTGATTTTCTCGTACATTTGGTGCATAGTGTCCTCCTATTCTATTAACCAACCGAAGGAATCAACTTATGAAGCACACCATCTTGAATCAGTCTCTTGTTGTTAGTTTGTTACTGCTATGCTCAATTGCCACTATCGCTGCTGCACCGGCCACTGAACATGAAATTGCTGATGCTCAGGTTAAAAAAACACTTGCAGATATCAATACTCAAGAAGCCACACAAAAAAATGAAGAAACCCCAAACACCAGCGCTGATGTTGATCTCTCTAAAATTAATTCAAGCAGCGAACAGCTACCAATAAGCTTTGATGCCATTGAAAGCAGCGTTAATCGCCTACAGCAAGAGCTTGATGACCTTAAAGTTCACCTTGCTGACATTAAAGAGGCAAGCATTGCACAAGCACAAGATGAAAAAAATATGCGTGCTCGCCTAAAAGCAGAGCTTGAACGCAAAGTTGTAGTAACTCCTGCAGAAGCAAGCGAAAACGACAACCAAGACGATACGCTCGACGATGACGACGATCTTGAAGCAGATGATGAACAAGAGCGTCAAGAACAAGAAGAGGAAGACGAGCAAGATGTCGTTGAGATTATCGCGAAAGAGTGCAAAGAGTAGTCATAAAAACTATTTCTTGATCAAATACACCAACTCGTTAGTGTATCCCATCGCTAATTCATAGCGTAAAAATGATTCTTTTTTCAGCGGGTCTTCTTGCCATGCCTTAGTTTCGTGTTGCAATAACGCGATCTCTTTTTGCATCAAGGTGATCCGCTGTTCTTTTTTTTTACATGCCTTGCGCAAGTGATAAAACGCAAGCAGGCCATGCTTACCAAAGCAGGCAAAATAAATGGCGATAGCCAAGCAACTAACAAATAAACAACTGCCAATAACTTTTTTTAGGTTCACCCCTACTCCTTCCCTAGATCACGGTGAGATTTAACCCACTGTACCTGAGGAAGGGCAAGCGTTGTTAGTTTTTCTACAAAGGCAACTGATCGGTGCTTACCGCCGGTACAACCGATGGCTATCGAAACCGCAAACCGCCCTTCTTCATAAAAGCGCTGCAAATTATACGCTAAAAAATCGGTCAGCCGTTGCCAGTAATCTTGGGCAATCGCATGCCCAAAAATATACTCCTGAATAAATGGATGGCGCCCATCAAGGGGCTTAAGCTCTGGCACAAAGTACGGGTTTGGTAGAAAGCGTACATCATAAACTAAGTTGCTTTCTGGTGGCACTTCATGCTTAAAGCCAAATGAGACGACGTGCGCAATTAAGTTACGCGGTGCATCAAGAGAGATGGTGTTGTTCACCCAGCGGCGTAGCTCATGGATATTAAACACATCAGTGTCCAGAACAATATCGGCAACCAACAGCAGTGGTTCAAGCAAGTGGCGCTCTTGCGCAACGGCCTGTTTAAGGCTCATTGCCCCACCAAGCGGGTGCTTGCGACGCGTCTCTTGAAAGCGTTTTAAAATCGTTTGGTCGCGGGCATCAACAAAAACGATCGTAATTTTATACGTCGGTGCTTGCTGTTTAACCTGGTCTACCGCATCAAAAAAGGTACTTAAAAAATGCTCGTTGCGGACATCAATGCCAATAGCAACTTTGTGCAGTGAAGTGTTGCCATGAAAAGCCAGTTTGATAAAAGTGGCAAGCAGTGGAACGGGCAAATTATCAACACAGTAAAAGCCAACATCTTCAAGCGCACGCATCACACTTGTTTTGCCTGCGCCAGAAAGCCCGGTAATAATATAGGCATCGCGAGCAGAAATGGCAGGGTTTATGGTAAGCGTATCCATGTTTTGTCTTGCCTCTTTTAAAAAAAACAGCTGCTGCTACAATGGCCACAACAACGGCATTCTAGCAACCAAAGTAGCCGTTGTCAGATTTTGTTTTTTATCGAATTAAACAACTAAAAAAGATAGCTCCCTATGCCGAAAAATAATAAACGCTTCGCTAGCCTTGGGCTCGTGCTCACCCTTGCAACGCTTACGCCACTTGATGCCGCCAGTAGAAAACGTGGCCGCTCACCAAGTCATAATCCCGTTGCCGCTGCGGCAGGAGCAACTACAAACGATTCCGCAAGCAAGCCTAGAATAAGTGGCAAAGTCACTATCGGCGGTAGGGAAATTGAACTCGCTGACGTAAGCCAAGAAGATTTTTTGAATGCAATGAAAAGTGAATTTAGCAATTTCAAAGCGCAACGCGTTGGTCCAAGCGCAAGCAGTGAAGATGAAAGCGAAGGCGATGATGCGTCGTCCGACAGTGATGGCAGCACTGCAGGCGATGCTGCCACCGGAGAAGCAGCGCCAAGCGAAGAGCCTACTCACAGCGTTGGCGCAGCACTTAAACCACTCGGGACCGTAGTTGGTCAAAGCGCTTCAGAAAGTATTGCAGCGCGCGTCACTTCAAATAGACGTGATATTGGGGCAGCGGTTGGGCAAGGTACCGTAAAAGAATTAACAAGAAGCACTGATACTCCCGCCGCTAGCAGCGAAACCGTTGCTCCTGAAACACCAACACATGACCCAATCCCTGAACCAATAGCAATGCCAGCTGGCCAAACCACCGTTATTAGAGCACTTGGCAAACAACTTGGTGCTGCCATCGGTGCAGAAATCACCGCCGTCTTGCATGAAGCAACACATAAACCTATGGCCACAGCTACACCGCTTCCAGCGCACCACAAAACCGCCGCGTTCGTACCAACGGCAGCAGCCAGCACCACGGCTCCTGAGGGGATTCCTTCTGGTGCCGGAGGAGGAGGCTCAGGCGCAGCTGACAAAACAACTCGCCGCACTTCCCCGGCACAAGATGATGCAAGGTTTTACTATAACGAACTCTTTGAGCGTAGATCGTACCTGGTGCTGCCAAAAGAATATAAAAAAGATAGCGAAACCGATGGTCATATTACAAAGCTCTTGGACATTCTTCACAACTATATTTTCGCTTACATTGGCATGAATAGCCTACCACCAACTGAGGGGGAAAATTATGTGCTAACGCCAGATTTTTTGATCAGAATTTTTTATGGAGAAGAAGGCACACGATCACGCGAAATTAGTGCTTCATTTAACGCAAATTGTTTTTTACTCATTCACTACATTATGCCCGAAGCAAAAACAGAGCGAATTGGCTGGGGAGTATGGATTGCTAAAAAAGTAACCTCGATTGTCTCAGATAAAAAACCAGCACTATGGGATTTAATGGTAGCGAATAAGTTAACTGAAGTCTTTGATGCTGCACGAAAAAATGATATGCAATTTTATAACGACATCAATGACTACCCTTTGATTGAAGACCTTCAAACGCTTGTAAAAGGCAACCCCGGTCTTAAAACAATGCTCAATCTGGTAACGGCACTGTTTAAAACTGCTGCCACAACATGTGCTAGATAAAGATTTTCAGGTAGAGGGGGCATGACATTGCCCCCTACTAATAATCAGGACATATATGCAGCAAAACAAACCCCTCATCCATAGCCTTGTACTCATCTTGAGCATGTTGGCGCTCACTTCACTTGGCGCCGCAGCAAGAAAACGTGGCCGCTCTCCAAGCCCTGCACCAACTGCCGCAGCTACCGCTGGCACCGCAACCTCTCCTGCAGACATCGTCGTCAGCGGCACCATTACCGTTGGTGATGTTGAAATTAATATCTCTGGCATGAGCCAACAAGAAATTTTAGAAGCAGTCACCGCAGCTACAACAAGCAGAAAAGCTATCCGTACCGGCGCAAGCGCAGGTAATGCAGCACCATGTGAAGATCAAAAACCAAGCCCCACCGAAGAAACAGCAACGCATGTTGGCTCCTCCCTTAAACCGATTGGCAGTGTTGCTCTCAGCGTGCCAGAGGGCGACAAAGTAGTCACGGGCCTAACAACCGCTAGCGCAACCACCGATGAGCAAAAAACAGAACTGCCCCTTGTAGTAGATAGCAGCCTCGAAACCCCTCCTGCTGCTGCACCCGCCATGCGAAGCCCCGCAGCACCTAGTGTGCCAGAACCACCAACCCCTCGAACGACACTACTGCCAGCACCGCAAGCTAGGTCTCTACTGCCCACACCAAGCCACTTTGTCTTTGAAAGAAAAGATCCGGGAGACTATATAGCCACTCGACGCCGTGCTGAGCGAAAACCTCCATTGCTTTTTTGGGAGCACTATCCAGGAATCCGCCTAGTACTGCCAAGCGACTACGTTCAAGATCACAAAATCCATCGTGAAGTTGTAAGAATCGTTGAGATGTACCAACGGGAAATAAGCGTTGGAGTAAGCAGCATAGCGGATAAGGGCGATTGTATACTTACTCCAGACCTTTTGATTAAGGCTTTGTATGGAAGTGAAGGAACAAATTTTCGCAAGAAAAATGCTCATATGAATAACGATTGCTATGCCCTCATTGATTACATGATGCCACCAATCGAAGAGGAAACTACAGGCCTTGCTGCACGAATCGCAAGACCATTTACTTGTGTTTTAACAAGCAACCCAGCACTAGGGGTCCTGATTGAAAAAAACGATCTGGTGGGCGTTTTTAATGCAATACGAAAAAATAGCTGGGAATTTTATGATGCGGTCGAAAGATATGGCCTACTCGACAAGGTCAAAGAAATGGTGAAAACAAATCGCTCGTTCTCAACAATGCTTAATCTAGTGGAAGCTCTCTTTGACCGAGCAGCCAGTTTTAATGCAGATAAGTTTCGGCTTCCATAATGTGTCGACCAACAAGCATATTGGCTATATAAACACGCAGGAGGGGCAAGGGTTTGCCCCTCCTCAAAATTTGGTTACGCCTGTAAAACATCTTTCAAGAAATTGTGCCATTGCGACTCACGAGCAAAAGTAGTCAATGGATACGAGTCATCAATTCTTGAACCACTTGGGAAATAAATCGAAAGACCACGCGCTCTGGCTAAATTTTGCCCGGCAACGTTGGCAATAACATACGACTCGATAGCATTTTTACACAGCCCAAGCGCTGTTTTTAAATCGGCAAAAGAACGGTGGTTGCGTACAGCACGTCCCTTTGGTATGTCTTCTGCATGTTTTTGCATTTCACTCAAGAACGAGTGGAGATCAATATAATTTGGCGAACTAAAGTGCTGGCATGAGCGACGTGCTTTTTGCACCATATCACGTAAACCTTGCTTGTCGACCGCAGCACACTGTTGATACGCCCCTATCACCGCATCAAGTGATGCCCGCAGCGGGTCCATGCCTTCTAAATTAATGGCCGATTGCGTATAGAATGGAATACGGTTTTTATAGAGCGTTTCAAAGCTTGTTACAATACCGGTACCAACCGATGACGGCGTCGATCCTGGCAGATTCATCATGGTCACCACATCAAGCCAGCTCCACCCGCGAGCAAGCTCAACTTCTTGTGATGCAACGAGCACTTTTGCCATGTCTTTAGCTAAGTACCCAACTTCAAACATCGCCATTAAACAGGCATCCATGCCAAGCAGATCGATCTTATTATTTTTTAAAACATCAGTTTTGATGGTGCTTAATGCGGCGTACAAACTCGCATTGTCCATATAACGACGCGACTGCTCATTAAATAAAATGCCACGCGTGTCTGAGACCACAAAATCGAGCAGGCTACACGTGTCAGTAGAAACAACATCAGTAATGCTAGCATCAGCATAGCTATCAGAAACGATTGTATCAGGCGTTGTAAGACCAGCAAGCTGAATGCGTGGGTTCTCGCGAATAACTTCTTGCGCAAAACCAAGCCGAGGCTGATGCACTTGCCAAGGACGCATTTTGCCCCACACGGGATCAAGAATGCCAATGCCATGATTCCATAGTACAAGCGAGTATTGCTTTGCAGGATATTTGGTAACTGCCCAGCGCATAGAATCAACCAGCTCATTAGTCGTTGTACCATCTGATTGCGCAGGATCAACAGGAATACACTGATCAAGAACCATGCGACCAAGCTCAATTTTATAGCGCCAAATCCCTGGCTTGTTTGGTTGATACCATTGCACCACGGTGGTGAGGTTTTCGGTACTGCCAATCATCGCCATGTCATTGAAATTTTGCATAGCAAAAGAGCTTAAATTGTTATTTGCCTGCACAAAAACAAGCATTGTCCAGTTTGGCAAAGCACTCAACGATACCATACTCATCAATGCGCATATCAAAAAATAGGCGTAATACCTCATAGAATAGTTCATCATCCCCTGTTCCCCCCTGTGGATGGTGTGAATTTATTGCGTAGTGCATTTGCACCCTTCTTCAGACAAGCTTACTGGCGATTATTTCTATGAGTAAATTAACCCGTTAAACTGGTGTAAAAAGCATGTGAATAGCACGTTTTTTTTCGGCCATATTTTCACCATCATAAAAGCCTTACAAGTCCTAGCATTGTGCAACAAACCTGTGGTATTTCAGCCCGTCTTGGCATTTTTTACAAAAATAAACTTCTAGGATAAACTGACTCATCTTAATTGTATGGTTTTACGCATCTAGAAAGGTCTTGTCATGGTTACAAAAAAATTATTGGTTATGGTACTCGCTACCATGGTCAGCACCAGCGGGCTCTTATGGCCACAAGCAGAAGACGATGCGACGACATCGGCTGAAACAACGGTTAATGCAACATCGCTAATTGCGCCGAAGGCTTCAGAAAGCACCCCTTTTGCTCAAGCATTAGTTGACCAAGCTGCACGTTTATTTGATGGCGCTGTAAGGCTTTACTACAGTTATGATGTTGCTGCATACCTAGGCTTACTGGATGAAGCTGTACATTTAAAACTGTATGACTTCTGCAAAGATAGCCAAGCTCCGGGGATGTTTGCGCTAAAACGTCTGCTGTTAGTCAACATGAGCCCTGAAGCAACCAAGCAATATATCAGGAAGAGTGTGGTACTTGCTTGCCAAGACCCACAATACAAAGATCTTGATGGCCGTCCAACATTCACCAGCCAAGCAGATGTTGATACCTACATAGCATGGCTGATCAATCACAGCTCTCATGAATTTTATAATGGCAATCGAGAAATGACGTTGCTGCAATACGCAACCTGGCTCTCGTTTTCAAATATTATAGAAGCTTATATGGACCTAGGTGCCAACCCTTCGCTCTGCACAGAAGATTGCCAGATGCTCCCTGCAGAATTAAATGCATACTCGCGCGATAATACCTTAAAGATCCATGAACACATCGATCTATTACTCTGCAAAAATGCGTCAGGCACTACAGAGTCAACAAATTCTTCAGCTAACTAATTTTCACTAAGGACCATAGCTCATGGCATACGATTTTAAAGCTGTCGAAAAAAAGTGGCAGCAGTCTTGGGAAAAAAATCCCTATTTCAATACTAAAAACAAACACTCAGGCAAAAAGTATTATTGCCTCGATATGTTTCCATACCCATCAGGATCAGGACTACACGTTGGTCACTGGAAGGGCTATGTGCTCTCTGACGTCTATGCACGTATGAAATGGTTACAAGGGTACAATGTGTTACACCCCATGGGCTGGGATGCGTTTGGTTTGCCAGCAGAAAATGATGCTATTAAAAAAGGCATTCAACCTGCCATTGGCACCGCAAGTAACGTTGCCACCTTTAAGCGCCAATTAGCCACCACGGGCGCGATGTACGACTGGACAAAAGAGGTTAACACCACCGATCCAAGCTACTACAAATGGACCCAGTGGATCTTTTTGCAAATGTTTAAAGCTGGCCTTGCCTATGAAGCAAATATGCCTATTAACTGGTGCCCAAAGTGCTTAACTGGCCTTGCTAACGAAGAAGTCGTTGGCGGTGGTTGCGAGCGTTGTGGCACTGAAATTGAGCAAAAAAATATTCGCCAATGGGTGCTCAAAATTACCTCATATGCTGAAAAACTGCTTACAGGTCTTGATAAACTCAACTGGCCAAGCAAAGTTAAAATGATGCAGCGCAACTGGATTGGTAAAAGCCACGGCCTCGTTTTTACCGCCCCCGTTAAGGATACGAATTTAACGATTCAGACCTACAGCGCACACTTTGAATCATTTGCTGCTGACAGTTTTGTCGTTATCGCGCCAGAGCATACGTTTTTACCAACCCTGCTTGAAGGTATCGCCAACAAAGCAGAAATTATTAAGTATGCAGAAAAGATGGTCCACGAGCGCAAGCTTGATAAAGACCCAGCGCCAGATGGTATTTTTACAGGCCGCTACATCGTTGACCCCGTGACTGGCCAAGACCTGCCTATCTGGGTTGCTAACTTTGCGCTGGCACACTACGGCACTGGCATTGTTAAATGCTCAGCACACGATGAGCGTGACTTTGCTTTTGCAAAAAAATATGGCATCAAATTAAACCCTATTCTTTTTCCAGCGGATCCGGTAGAAGCAGAAAAAGTACGTAATCTCGAGGTTTGCTACACTGATATGGTGAACGGCATTTTGACGGCACCAGTAGCATTTGCCGGCAAGCGATCTGGTGATAGCCGCGATGCCATCATCGAGTACTGCGAGAAAGAGGGCTTAGCAACACGCAAAACAATGTACAAACTGCGTGACTGGGTATTCTCTCGCCAACGGTACTGGGGTGAGCCAATCCCACTCGTGCATTGCACAACCTGTGGCGTTGTTCCCGTGCCAGAATCAGACCTTCCCATCTTGCTTCCTGAAGTTGAAAAATACCAACCAACCGGCACCGGCGAGTCACCACTTGCTGCGGTTGAAAGCTGGGTGAACACCACCTGTCCACAATGCAAAGGGCCAGGCAAGCGAGAAACCAACACCATGCCGCAGTGGGCTGGATCGTGCTGGTACTTCTTGCGTTACCCAAACCCTGCTAACGATGCCAATATTTTCGACCCTGCTGACATGGAATACTGGCTGCCAGTCGACCTGTACGTCGGTGGTATTGAACACGCCATTTTGCATCTGCTCTACGCCCGTTTTTATGTCAAAGTGCTGCATGACTTAGGGCACTTGCCATTTGATGAGCCATTCTCAGAGCTGTTCAACCAAGGCATGGTGTGCATGAAATCACCAACCTCTGGTCGTGTTGAAAAAATGTCGAAATCAAAAGGCAATGTCGTTAACCCTGATGAAATTGTTAATGAGATGGGCGCTGACACCCTACGCATGTACATTTTGTTCATGGGCCCGCCAGAGCTTGATACCGAATGGCAAAGCGATTCGATTCGTGGCGTGCACAATTTCTTAAATCGCCTGTGGACTACACTCCACAAACCTGGTGTTATTTTACCAGTAGGCCAACAAGCTACTGAAGCTTCACAACGCCGCTTCCATCGCTTTTTAAAGGCATACGAAGAGCGCTTAACTGATTACAAAGTAAACACTGCCGTATCAGCCGTGATGGAATACCTCAATGCGATTGAAGGCGATAAACTTGCACTTGATCATGCCATTATTGAGCAGCTCCTCGCTGCGCTTTCTGTCATGGTGCCATTTTATGCCAGCGAGCTTCTTGAAGAGCTGCTAGGAAAACAACTCGAACATGCTACCTGGCCTACCGTGAATGAAGCACTTGCGCAAGAAGATAACATCACCTTGGTAGTGCAAGTTAACGGCAAGCTCCGGGCATCGCTAGAACTCAAAAAAGGCCTTGAGCAAGACGTGGTTGAGCCGCTAGCTCGCGAAGCTGCAAACAAATGGCTTGAAGGCGTTACCCTACTTAAGGTAGTGTTGGTCAAAGATCGTTTGATTAATTTTGTAATAAAACAGTAAGTTTTTAACTCCGCTCTCTCTTGGCCCTCAGGGCTGGCGTCTTTCGACAAGCTCAGGAGGAGCGGAACAGAACTAGCAAATTAGTGCCCCGCTCACCCTGAGCCTGTCGAACGCGCGAGTCCGCAAGGACGAGAAAGAGCGGGGAATAATCTCAAATTAAGGGGAACCTGGTTATGAAGATTTTTTTGGACACGGCAAACCGTGAGTACATAAAAAAACTGCTGCCAACCGGCGTTATTGATGGTATCACCACCAACCCCTCGCTCTTGAGCAAAGAAGGTAGCCAGAGCAAGCAAGTCTTGCAAGACATCTGCGCCATGGTCCCTGGCCCAGTCAGCATTGAAGTAGTTGAAAAACATCCTGATGCGGTGCTGAAGCAAGGACGCGAAATTGCGCAATTCGCCAAAAACATCGTCGTCAAAATTCCCTTTGCCCTGGAGTACATGCAGGTTATTAAAACACTTGCTCATGAAGGCATTCCACTCAATATCACGCTCGTTTTCACTCCCCTACAAGCTCTGATGGTTGCCAAACTTGGCGTCACCTACATCTCGCCATTTCTCGGCCGCTGGGATGATATCGGGGTTGATAGCATTGACCTGCTTGAGCAAACCGTAGATATCAAAGAGACCTACGACTTTGATTCACAGATCTTAGCTGCATCGATTCGCAGTGTGCTGCAATGGCAGAAGGTTGCTGAAGCAAGTGCTGATGTAATCACCGTCCCGCCAGCAATTTTTGAACAAGTTTTCAAGCACCCCCTTACCGAACGCGGTATTGCAATGTTCGATGCCGATTGGCAAAAACTGGGCAAAACATCACTTTTTGAGTAATTTTTACACTTTATAACCATGTCTTTTTATTATTCAATTAGACAATATTGTTGCCTAATTGAAGGTGACTTTGGCATACTAAATCCATGGGAGATAAGTCTAATAATAAAGAGGTTATAAGCTCATGAAAAAGATGTTGTTGTTTTTACTTGGTGGAACTATCGCGTTTGCTCTGCACGCAGCAATAAATGTACCACAACAACCGGCCGGGCAAGCAGGCAAATTGCCATTGCATGACGCCTGTGATAACGATGGTTCGCTTGAGCAGCTTAATAAAACCATAGAGAGATTACTGCAAAACAACACCCTAGCGCTGCATATTAACGAGCAAGATAGTGAGGGGAACACAGCACTGCACCTTGCTGCCGAGCACAGCTCCCCCGCTATAGCCCTCAATATGGCCCAAGTGCTTATAAATAATGGCGCCAGCAAAACAATACTCAACCACAGTGACAATCTACCGGTTGATTTTAATTGGCACACAGATGAGACAGGCAACCCATTAAACCAGCTTTTAGCCGTCAGCGATGAAGAGCGACAAGTACTCATTATGCAAGCCCGCCAAAATGAGATTGCACAAGCAAACAGCGTTGATGAAAGAGCTATTAAAGCTGGCAAAGTTGCTGTTGTCGAAGTTAGCCAACCTGATTTGGATTAGATAGGGCAAAACTATGATAAATTCAAGACGCGTCTTTTTATTAATAGGCCTTGCTGGATTACTTTTAACACCACATGGATTTTGTCGAGAGCCTTCAAATATTGTTGGTACTGATATTTATCCTGATGAAATTACTGGCACATATAAAAAAAATACGGGTAAAGAAACTTTTGTGCTTTTGCCATTTTCTTTACCAACAAAAGCTCTTAACTTGGCATATGCAGCAGAATGTTTTTACACTTGCTTGCAGCCACTTTATAATTTTAGCGAGCTGGTAAGGCTTGAAAAAATAGTGCTGGCAGGAGCAGGTGAAGTAAAAGGGCCAGACAGGCATAATTTTTACAAAGAAATTGTAAACAAAGAAGCACTTCTTTATGAAGAGTGCAACCCTCTTGCGCTCTTAGTGCGTTGTCTATTTAATCAAGTCTCTGGAACCTCTAATATAGATAATTTTCGAGTTTCGAAAAATTGCTTAGTAGTAGACTCAGATAAAAGCCTAACTGATTATGAAAAAACTATTGAGGCATGGGCTCAGTTCATAGCAACCACACTAAAATTGTATGAACAACATTCAATACATGAAACAGATAAAAAAAGCTTAGAGCAGGCGGTTGATTTAATGGCAAGGTTTACCTTGAAATCTAATTTTCTTCTTTTTAAGAGACCCCTAGAGACCTTGCAGACAAATATAGATAAAAAGCCAACAATGGCTCGCTTATTAGCTGATTCTATAACATATTCCCAAAAAAATGGGCTTGGCAAAGACTTCCCGCTGCGTATTTTAATGGCAGCCGTTTATACTCTTTTTGGTCATGAAAAAAAATTAATTTCTGATTTTTATAAAGCATTACAACGAAATATAGCAACTGCATTTTCGCCAACAGGGAGGTCTACTCTAAATATTTCAGAAGAACTTACTGACACTATAAATACAAAAACAGACCACTATCTTGCAGCGAGCGCAGATACTACCCCCGATGAAAATAGATCAAAACAAGCATACGCCTTACTAAAACAATATTTTGGAGAGTTTACTTCTGTAGCTTATGAAACAATAACTATTGATGAAAGTTCTTTTGCAGATTGTTTTGAGACAATGTTACGCAACATCGTTATTATTTTCTTGCAAACACCTGATAAGTCTTTACAAAAAGGGCTTGTTCGAGCTGATGTTGATGCATTTTTTGAAAACCATCCAAGCAACAAACAATACAATCAAAAAAGCCATGACGACTGGGGAATTATAGTTTCTAAGATCCCAGGGGCTCATTACAGAAGGGGTGGAAAAGAACTAGTGCCAAGCATGCCAAACATGCTTTTTATGTTGAATTATCTTTTTGATCTTCGCATACCAGCATTTACAAGAGATTTTGCAGAGTATGCCATAGCAACTGACAATACAGATCTTGTTGCTTCAATGCTACCACTGGTTAATGAAGCACTTATGGCAAAGCTATCATTACCTGACGCCGAACAGGTGATTACAATAAATGAACACTCTGATTTTAGCACCAGAACAGGAAGTAAAATATACAGCACTATCAAAGGCAGATTCGCAACTCTAAAAATTTCAATTAGATACAAAGAACATGGTGAAGCAGATGTTGTTAAAAAAGGTAAAAGAGCAAGGCTCCGTGCCTCATCGGAAGAATTTCCATTTTTAGCTCGGGCAATCGGAGAAGAAATTGGGGAAGAAGCTAA
>CAMBZK010000015.1 GCA_945872225.1 candidate division TM6 bacterium UASB124 | reverse complement strand
ATGGATAAACCTTGCTCAGCTGGCGACGTTGAAAGCAAAATGGGAATAATGCCGATAAAACCCACAGCTAAACCTAACCATTTTTTTAACTTCATCCGCTCTTTAAAACAGAACGCTGCAATCAAATAGGATGCAAATGGTCCAAAATTGTACAAAAAGCATGATTTGAACACGGGCATATACTGCATGCCCCAAAACTGCAGCCCATAACTCAGCACAATTGAAAAAATACTTACCTGTGCAAACATGCCAACATCTTTTAAGGCAATAACACATTTTTTAGGGGATTTAATAACCAAGTACAATAGTAGAAGAAAGCCCCCTATAGTCATGCCAGAGCCAACCAAAAAGAGCGGCTTGGTATAATCCAAAACCACTTTTACCATAACAAACGTACTTGCAAATAATGCGTTTAAGAGAATAACCAGATACATGAACCTCTACCCCTAACAACCTGTTTTTTATGATACTACTGCATGAAACGCTAAGTTATCAAGATAACTCTGTAGAATGAAAGCAGCCGCTATAGAATGGCTCTTTTTCTTTGCCTCAGGCGATGACGACCCTTGCTGAACTTCTAGTGCCCGCTTACTACTCAAGCGCTCATCCCACAGTATCCATGTTACACTACGCCCCTTTATTTCAGCAAATTGTGCTTCTAGGCTATTTTTTAGCAAAACGATCTTATTTGTTTGAGCGCTTTCGCCGCCAGAAAATGTCTTTGGGTACCCAACAACAACCGTTGTTATTGGCTCAGCTGCCAAGAACTTTTCCAAAAATGACTCTAACTCATCTAAATCAACTGTTTGATATGGCTTACACGATATACGCATACCATCAGAGAGAGCCGTCCCAACCCATCGATCACCCAAATCAAGCGCTAATGCTTTCATAGTTTTTTACACTTCTGGAGACCACCAACAGCAGCCCCCTTGTTTTAGTTCCTGTTTCTATTTTACGCTCTATACTTTAGAGCACTGAGAAATTTTGCCAAATAAAAAGTTATATTTCCCCAAAAAAATGAAAGATTTGCTGTGCCTCAGATAAAAAAAGACGCGCTTTTTGTCATTGATGGGTCATACCTTTTATACCGGTCATATTACGCCATCAAGCAGCTACAAACTGCATCCGGCATCCCGACGCAAGCCGTTTACGGTTTTTGCCGCGCTATTAAAAAAATTATCGATGATTTTTCCCCTGAACACCTCGTCATTGCCTGGGACCCTAAAGGAAAAACCTTTCGCCATGATGATTACCCTGCCTACAAAGCAACCCGGCAAAAGCCACCTAGTGACCTTTTTATCCAAAAAGAGTACATCATCAAATTTTTAGACGCCGTTAAAATAACGCAAATCACGATCGATGGGTATGAAGGTGATGATGTTATTGCTGGGTTGGCTACACATTTTTCTAACCATCAGATTGTTCTGGTTTGCCCCGATAAAGACATGTATCAGCTCTTATCTGAAGATGTTTTGATTCTTGATCCATTCAAAGAGCGCTTGATCGATCAAGATGCTTTTGCCCAAGAGCAAGGGTTCCCATCGGAAAAAATTCCCTTTTATTATGCACTCCTAGGCGATTCTTCCGATAATATTCCTGGTGTTGCTGGCATAGGTAAAAAGGGAGCACAAGACCTGGTCGTACAGTTCGACTCACTTGAGAACCTGTACCAAAATATAACTGCTGTACAAAAAGAGCGCACACGAAAATTGCTTGAAGAGCAAAAAGAACTCGCCTTTCTGAGCTATAATTTGTTTCTGTTAAAACCGCCAGCAATCCATGAACGCTTAGACGACTTGCGCTTTGAGCAAAAAAACTGGGCTGGCGCTGCTGAATTATTTGCCACCCTAGAGTTCTCAAGTTTATTGAAAGATTTACAAAAGCGCTTTCCACAAACCCCTGTTACTGACCCTAAGCCAGCGCCAAAGAAACCATTCAACACCTCGCTCTTCGATCAAGAGCAACCAGCAGTCCAAGCAGATGCCACGACGCAAGACGTACCGCCCACGTGGCGCCTCATTGTTGTGCAAGACGAGTTAGCACTCAGTGCGATGGTTAAAACGCTTGCAGCCGCAGACTGGATTGCGCTTGATACCGAAACAACAGGCAGCCAACCGATGCAAGATGAGCTTGTTGGCATTTCTTTTGCCGCTAACACACAAGAAGCCTTTTATGTTCCGATAGGCCATGAAGAGGGTAAACAAGTAGCCCGCGCTATTGTACTCGCCGCCCTTAAGCCACTGCTCGAAAACCCTAACACCAAACTGGTGATGCATAATGCTAAGTTTGACCAAATGGTACTTGATTGCGCTGGCATTGCAACACAGCCCATTTTTTTTGACACCATTATCGCTGCCAGTTTATTACGTAGTGGTGACAACGATCGCATCAACCTGAAAGCATTGTCACTCAGCTACCTGCACGAACCAATGACAAAATTCAAAGATGTACTGGGTAAGCACCGCACCACCTTTGCCCAAGTCCCGGTCGAGGAAGGGGCAGAATACGGCGCTCATGATGCTTTGCAAACCTATAAGCTCAAGCCACTCCTACAAGAAAAATTGTCTCACCAGCCAAAGCTGCTAAAGTTGCTACAGGAGATTGAGATGCCTTTTTATCAAGTGCTACGCCGGATGGAAGAGTACGGCATTAAACTTGATGCTGAAAAAATTGCTGTTACCATGGTTGCGGTTAAAGAGGCTATTCAAAAAGTCGAAGATACCATTTTAGCCAGCATCCCACATGTGGTTGGAGCACCAAAGATCAACCTTAATTCGCCCAAGCAAATAGAAACGCTCTTGTTTGACCAGCTTGGCTTATCCACGGTTAAAAAAAGCGCTAAGGGCAGCAGGTCAACCGATCAAGAAGTACTGCAAGCATTGAGTACAAAGCACCCAATCCCTGGGCTTATCCTCACTTACCGAGAGCTCACCAAGCTCAAAACCACCTACTTAGAACCCCTGCCAGGGTACATAAACCCCAAAACAGACCGCGTGCACACCAGCTATAGCCAAACCCAAGTGGCTACGGGGCGACTCTCGAGCGCTGACCCAAATTTACAAAACATTCCCGTTTCTGAAGGGTTTGGCCTACAAATTCGCGATGCTTTTTATGCCCCAGCAGGAAAGATTTTTTTATCGGCCGACTACTCACAAATTGAATTACGCATTTTGGCCCAGCTATCCCAAGATGCGACGCTTTCAAATATTTTTTTACATGACCAAGATATTCACACTGAAACAAGTGCCCAACTGTTTGATGTTCCCGTTGATCAAGTTACCCATGATCAGCGGCAGCTTGGCAAACGCATCAATTTTAGCATTATGTATGGCATAACCCCTTTTGGCCTTGCAAAAGACCTAGGCATCAAGCCAAGCGAGGCAAAAACATACATCGAGAAGTATTTTGAGCGCTTTCCTGGGGTAGCAACATGGATCGAACAAACAACAGCCCAAGCCGTAACTGATGGCTATGTTGAAACCTGGCACGGCCGCCGGCGCTACATTCCCGAGCTGGCCGAGCGCAATAAAACGCTCTTCGAAGGCGGCAAGCGCATGGCAATTAATACCCCCGTCCAGGGAACACAGGCTGAAATTATGAAATTAGCCATGATTAACATCGATAAAGCCTTCATCGACCAGAAAATGGCTGCCCGCTTAATTTTACAAATTCACGATGAGCTCGTTGTAGAGCTGCCACTGGAAGAGCATGAGATGGTCAAAAATACCGTCCAGAGGCTTATGACCGAAGTCGTTACATGGCCAATCCCCCTTAAAGTTACCATACGATCGGGAGCAACCTGGGCAAAGATCACTAAATAAGGCAAAAGTCTTTGACAATTTTTTAAAAAAACGACAGACTATTTTGCGAGTTTTACTCATTCTTATCTAGCATTTGATTCTGTAAAAAATAATTTTTCACCTTGATTAATTCGTAAGGATTTAGCATGGCAACGAGTAAAGGCGGCGGTTCTACTAGTAACGGTCGCGATAGTCATTCTAAACGACTTGGCTGCAAGCGTTTTGATGGTCAAATTGTAAATAGCGGCGAGATTTTGGTACGCCAACGCGGCACCAAGGTTCACCCTGGTAACGGTGTTATGCGTGGTGGTGATGATACCCTATTCGCAAGCACAGCTGGTAGCGTTAAATTTCATAAAGGCTACCGCGGAAGAAAATTTGTTTCGGTGTTACAGATAACGCAATAAAAGGGCGGTAACAGAACGGAGAGATTATGCTGTCAACAGCTACTGATTCAGTAAAATGCAGGTTTGACTTTTTAAAGTACCGGTATTTTTGGCTTGTAATATCTATTCTTTATTTTGCAGTGGGAACGGCGGCGTACATTGCAAAAGGTGGTTTTTCTTATCACATCGACTTTACTGGTGGCGCTCAGGTGCAAATCACCTTTGACCAGCCGGCAGACATCGGCAGTGTGCGAAAAGCAATTAGTGATGGTGGTTGGAAGGACGCGGTAATTCAAAGTATCGGCACATCAAACCGTAACTTTTGGATCACGGTAAGCACACAAGAGCGTGATACCGAAGCTCAGATTTCCAAAGCTCTTACAACGGCTATTGCTGGCAATTCGTTCCGTATTGACAACATTCAGCTGGTTGGTGCAGAAGCAGGAAAAGATACGACACGAAACGCCGTAATTGCGGTCTTAATCTCCCTCGTTATTTTGTTACTCTACATCGGGTTACGCTTTGAGTTTCGCTTTGGTCTAGGCGCAATTGTGTCGCTCATACACGATATCCTTGCGGTGATGGTGTTTGTGCTTCTCTCGGGAGAGCCAATCTCATTGCACGTGTTGGCATCAATACTTGCAGTGCTGGGCTACTCACTCAACGACACTATTGTTATTTTTGCCCGTATTCGTGAAAACCTCGTTAAACATAGAGGCGCTTCTGAGTATGACATTTTTAACTTGAGCATTAACCAAACATTACGCCGTACATTGTTAACCAGTTTTGCAACAGCACTTTCTGTGTTAGCAATCGTTATTTTAGGCGGTGAAACATTGCGTGGTCTCTCAATCGTTATGCTAGCTGGCATTATTGTTGGTACCTATTCCTCAATTTACATTGCAAGCTCAGCAACCCTAGTCATTCAAGCTAAAAACTAGTTTTTTTTGGGCCGTTTGATTTAAACTTATTTTTGTGCTTTACTTAAACGGTAAAGCCAGAACGTTCGTTCAACCGGCCTAAATCATTAAATTTTCAATGCTTCCGTTTATGGATGCACCAACCTTATCTCTGTAATTTACCACTTTCTTTTCTGTTCTATTCATAGATCTCATTGATAGGATTCTTTTTTCGTAGGGTACGATGGATAATAAAAAAAAATTAGTTCCTTTGGCTGTTGAACAGTCAGGAGAGATTCCTGAACAGTTACCAGTAGAGCCTGCTCAACCAACAGAGCCACAAGAACCACAACGACCAGCAGCTGAACAGCCAGCACAACAACACGATCAACGCCGCCAACAAAATCGTCCTCGTAACGATACGCGAAAGCCCCAAGGGGAGCGCCGCGCACAAGGCAATAATAGCCAGAATAGCCCGCGTGATCCTAATAACCGTGATCAAGGTGATCGGCAAGAGCGACAAGAGCGCCCAGAACGTAGTGAGCGCCAGCAGCACCAACAGGGACAACAAAATCCCTACCGTGCTCAACAACAACGTGAACGCGCACCTCAAATGCAGCATCAAGACAACCTTGATGAAATCATGGCACCTCGTCCAGTTGAACCTAACGGTCAGCCGATGAAATCTATCAATGTGCAAGAGCTGAAAGAGATGAATATCACTGCGCTTATTACCTACGCACAAGAGCTGCACATTCCTGAAGTAGCATCACTCAAAAAACAAGAAATTATTTTTAAGATCCTCGAGTCACAGTCAGACCAACGCGTCGAGATCTGGTGCGAGGGTATTTTAGAGCGCTTGCAAGATGGCTTTGGCTTTCTTCGCTCACCAAAATTTAACTATGTGCCAGGACCGGATGACATTTATGTCTCCCCTGCCCACATCAAACGCTTTGGCCTTAGAACGGGCGATAGCATCAAAGGCACCATCCGTAAGCCAAAAGAAGGCGAAAAATACTTTGCGCTGCAACGTATTGAAAGCATCAACTACGAGACGCCAACACACGTCTCAACCAAAACGATGTTTGAAAACCTGACAGCACTGTTCCCCAATAAAAAATTCAATCTTGAAGGTGACCCAACGGTTATCTCTACACGGATTATGGACATATTGGTCCCCATCGGCAAAGGGCAACGTGGTTTGATTGTTGCACCGCCAAAGACGGGTAAAACGCTCTTGCTCAAAGAGCTGGCCAATACCATCGTGAAAAATAACCCCGAATTCATCATGATGATTTTGCTCATTGATGAACGCCCAGAAGAAGTAACCGACATGGAGCGCTCAGTCAAAGCAGAAGTGGTAAGCTCAACCTTTGATGAGTACGCCACACGTCACGTTCAAGTTGCCGAAATTGTGCTTGAAAAAGCCAAACGGTTAGTTGAATGTGGTCGCGATGTGGTAATCCTGCTCGACTCACTAACCCGCCTTGCTCGTGCGTACAACACGCTTGCTCCTGCATCAGGCAAAGTCCTGACCGGTGGTATTGACGCAAACGCACTGCAACGTCCAAAACGCTTTTTTGGCGCAGCACGTAACGTTGAAGAAGGTGGTTCATTGACCATTATCGCTACGGCCCTGGTTGAAACTGGCTCTCGTATGGACGAAGTTATTTTCGAAGAGTTTAAGGGGACCGGCAACATGGAAATTCATTTAACCAGAAAACTTTCCAACAAGCGTATTTTCCCGGCGTTCGACCTCCAACAATCTGGTACGCGTCGCGAAGAGCTCATGTTCACTGAAGATGAGATGAAGAGTTCACTCGTCTTGCAGAAATTCATTAGCACCATGAGTACTAATGAAGGCATGGAGTTATTGATCGATAGAATGCGCAAGACCAAGACTAATCAAGAGTTCTGGGAACAGATGCTCAAGAAAAAGTCGTCTGAGTCAAACAACAAATAAGCTATGCTAATTCTTGGTATTGAAACATCTTGTGATGATACGGGTGCTGCGATTTTCGACAGCACCCATCAAAAACTTTTAGGTCACGCCCTGTTTTCTCAAATTGCTATGCACAAGCGCTATGGCGGCGTAGTCCCAGAACTTGCTTCACGAACCCAACTTGAAAAAATAGATGTCGTAGTAGCTGAGGCACTCACCAATGCAAATATTCCCTTGGATGCCATTGATGCCGTAGCCGTTACTAATCACCCTGGATTGGTTGGCTCACTGCTCGTCGGCATTTGTTTTGGTAAGGGCATCGCCTTTGCTCACAAGAAAAAACTTATTGGGGTAAACCACCTTGAGGGGCATATCTTCTCGGCTTTTTTGCAAGCAGATGGGAGCATCAACCAAGACCTTAAATTCCCCTTCATCGCCTTCTCAGTCTCTGGTGGCCACACCGCACTGTACCTGGTTAAAGGGTTTGGTGATTACACCGTCATTGGCCACACTATCGATGATGCGGCCGGTGAGGCATTTGATAAAATTTCTAAAGTTTTAGGACTTGGCTACCCCGGTGGTGCCATTCTAGAAAAGCTTGCATCAGAAGTTAATTTTGAAGATTTTTTTAAATACCCCCGCACTAAGCCACTTGGTGACGATTTTATTGGCTTTAGTTTCTCGGGTCTCAAGACAGCGGTCCTGTACGATTTAGTTAACCGCGGCGCCTACAGCATGGCAACCGGCCCGATCGTTGAAGCAATCACCCCAGAGCTACGCCAGCAAGTCGCCAGTTCGCTCTTGGTTTGCATGGGTGATATTTTTGAAAAGCGTCTCAAGCTAGCGCTCAAGCGCTACCCCGATGTTACGGCCGTTACCTTTGTCGGTGGGGTTGCCTGCAATAAATATCTGCGCCAACGCTTGCTCAAGCTCTGTACCAATAATAAAAAGCAACTCGTTATCGCGCCCCCTGCTTTTTGCGTGGACAACGGTGCTATGATTGCTTTTGTTGGTGGCTATAAGGCTGAACAAGGGAAATTTGACGATTTCAATCTTGATATCATTCGACCCTAAAAACACTCTCTAGATCGACGCTTCCAGCATTAATCGACTAGCAGGGCCTTCCCACACATAAAAACCACACAAGCGGTAAGCATCTAATCAGCGGTTGCGTTATGCTGACCTGATCAACACATTGCTCATTTTTGAATCGAAAAACAGGCTAAAACAAAGCCTCGTTCAGACCGGGGTCCGCAGCAATGGTTTAAAGAAGACCTCTTTTGAAATTGAATTAATCGCCTAAATATTTATGTAAATAATGCCCGCTCAGCCTGAGCTTGTCGAAGGCCGAAGTCCATTAGGACGAGAAAAAGCGGGAGCTAATAATTTTTACTGTGCCGCTCTTTCTTGGCCCTTCGGGCCGGCGCCCATTCGACAAGCTCAGGGTGAGCGGATTAAAAATACAAAGCCTGGTCAAGGAGTTTAGTTTTAAAAAAAGGCTAACGTTTTGATCTCAAAAAAGAAAGCCACAAAGTCTTACAAAAAATAAGACGTCATGGCTTTTTACTAAGTAACTACTGCGGCAAGGCTCAACCAAACAATACCACAAAAATTCTCAACTAATTTTGCGCTTCAATCGTTGCAAAATAGGCTTGAGTGATCAAGCCAGTAAACCCAATAACGAGCCCATAAAAATAAGCGGCATCTTCATCACGACGGGATAAGGCATTGTTAATAACAGCTTTAACGGCAGCAGACCAGCTGGCAAGCTCATAAAAAACAAAAGTAGCCCGAGCAACCATACTTGCTGCAGTGACAGCCGTGCCAGCTGCGCAACCAATTAGGGTGCTACCAGTAAATGTGCCGGCGGCACAAATGCCAAGGGCTAGGCCTGTCCCGGTGTCTTGACAGGCTATGCCTGCAAACGGCCAATTGCCCTCAGCACAACGAGAGCCGCTATTTTTACGTTTTTCATGCCCACCCAAATATAAAGAAACAACTACTTTTACCTAAACCAACGAACATCCAGCACTTGTTACAACATTGAGTAGGTTTAAAGCATCTCCCGACTGCAAAAATTCATAGTCAATACAATAACAAGCACCTAAAAAGGGCATAATCTTATTAACAAAAGGCTCTATACAAATTTTGTAGTTACAAAAAGCATGCTCTTGGTTTTTTCGGAGAGATTGTTCGCACGCATGAAGCGCTTCTGCTCTTAAATCAACGCCGTTATTAGACATATAAAAAACTGTACAACAAACGGCCCAAGCAACGCCTGTCGCAACTACCTTAGCAAGCGTCCGTTTGTTACAAAGGCTCTTTTTGACCGCTGCTAACTTTTGCTGCCACTTCGTCTGCTTAGCTATTTCAACCGGCTGCGCCTGCAAACTACCCATTACCGCTAGCGCAGCAAGTGCGGCTACTTTTATGTTTTTCATGCAACGCCTCAAAAAAATAACCAATGGCTCTGACTAAATAACCAACCATTTCCCCATTTACGACAGCTGGACACTCACCAGCCGCATATTTTCTCTCAATCCATTAACCCTATCTGCTGACCACGTTGAAGTTGGCACCGTTAAAAACACTGCATTGCTAGCAAGCATAAGTAAATAGGCTGCTTCATACTCAGCTGATGTGTACCTATCCGTAGTAACTAAGCCAAGCGTATCGCACAACTTAAGCCCATGCATATCCGTACCATGAAAAGTACCTGCTATGCCAGCAGGCATAACCGGTTTGGTACGTGGGTGAAAAAATTCGCCACGTTCAAATAACCCATGCATCGTTGCGATAGGCGGGATGTAAAATAAATTTTGAGCGCCATTTTTTGCTGTTTCTAATTTATTAATTGATACAGCATAACCAACACGATCTGGTCTCATCATAAAGTAGTACGGCGTTGCTCCTGGATCAAAAAGCGCCCCAGCAAACAACCCATTACCATATGATACCGAACGAGGTTTGGATTTGTTATAAAAAGAGCTATCAAGCACATCAAATTTATTATTAAATGTATGCTTGATTGGTGCTGTTGCACGAAATAGCAGCGCACGATTAGTTTGCTGCGCGGCTAGTTCAAGGTGCAACGTCTTAGCAACAATCCCATCAGGCTTAAGCGCTTGCTTAGCGTCAAGCTCCTGATAGAGATGAGACAGGACGCTTGTACTAAAACCGCGATGGGCATGATATATATTTTTATTAATACGCTGAATTAGCTCAGCAGCTATCACTTTATGCATATGAGTTTGAGTCTCATAGTGATACGTTGCTGCAAGTTGTCGTGTTATAGCTCCTGGCATATCGCACAGCAGCTCTGTGATGCACTCATTAACGCTAGCAAAAATATCAACCCATGGATGTTTTGTGGCACCATAAGACATTAAGCCGCCAAAATTACGCCACCAGCTACTTTGAGCAAAAAGATCTTTTAATCTATTTTTTTGTGCCTCTGCAAGGTTAGACCCATTAAGCACTGAGCCAAGGTTAGAATGCTTCACGGCATCAAATGTCTTTTTGTGTAAAAAATTCACGCCAGCCATCACCGTTGGGTTATAGGGCTGCACAAAAACATAGTGCAATACACATAGTTCATAGAGCGAGTTGGGAATCCATACCGCATGAAGCGATGGATCAAGATCCTTAATTTTTCTACCCATGTAGTCAGGTTCTGCAAAAGGTGTTCGAGAAAATATAGTCGCCTCTAGCTCCCTTTTGAATGAATCAGAGCCCTGCTCATAAAATGCTAGTGCCGATGGCCATTGGTATTTATTGACCGTTTCGTACAAAGCTTTTTGCTCTTTTACAGGATATTCGCTCGCGCGCAGAGGCAGGGCTTTGCCACCAACTGATCTGAAAATAAGATACTCTGATCGTAAGCCACGAAATACGCCACTTACCACGGCAAGAATGCAAAGCAAAAGTACCAGTGATCGGCGTCCACCATTGAACAACATAAGAACCCCCCCATTTAAAAAGGATACAAAACGATGCTGCAGATAAATTTAGGCTATATCCCAGTTAACGTGAAAAGGGGCGAAGAGACAAATGCCCCCCATGGGGCATGTTTGACAAGCTGAATTATCGAGTCAGGGCAACCAAGACTTTGCTGTTCTGTGCCAGCTGTTTTACCTCTTCTTTGACGGTCTCATGGAAGGGTTTTTCGTCCAAGGAGCACAGCAGTGAGCGAGCGGATGCTGAGGCCAGCGTACTGGTATTTACCTCTTGTTTAAGGACAATTGCAGGTAATTTGATGGTTTTTGCCCCGAGCTCAAGACGCCAAGGCTCAATCCTCGAAACATGCTCAGGGTCAATCAACACAATTACACAGCTTTCTGGGGCTATAGGACGCTCTAGGTCCAACCTTTTTTCCTGCTGACGCCAATCTCTACCGTGAGGCATTTTTTCAAACTCGTAGTAGCGATAATTATCGTCAGGTGCCATGCAAACATTTCTAACTGTATTTGTCTTAACAAAATTCTGTTTGATATTTTTACAGATAAGCATCGAGTACTGCTTTACACTATCCTCAAGGGGTATTGAATAAAAACCTTCTCGATTACTCATGGTCTCTTTGCCGGCAAAAAGCACCCTAAATTCAGGCATTTTATCAGCACTGGTCGCTTCAGCCTTAATGCATCCACGCATTTCAGTCTGTTCCGCCAATCCCATTAAGCTCATTACGCAGGAAAGAACTATAAAATTAAGCCCCTTTTTATTCACCATCGCCGCTCCTTTATTTGTGCGTTATACTCACCAAGGTCAAACCTTGGCAACCTCTTTATGAATATTGTTACGTATGAATATATTTAAAAAAATCAGCTCGAGTATAACCAAATCGCTCCTGAGCGGCTACTCCATTGAAGGGATCAGTCTTGCCAGCAGCGTTGGCCTTTATATCGCTTTTTCGCCATTCCCTGGTCTACACAGCGTCATGATCTTGGGCAGCGCCTATCTTTTCAAGCTGCACTTGCCAACCATATTTTTAGTTGCCTCACTCAATAACCCTTGGACGATGATTCCCTTCTACTCATTTGATTATGTTTTTGGCCACGCCCTGCTCCATAAGCTCTGTGGCCTACACCCAACACTCATGTTTTCTGCATCAAGCCTCCAAGCTTACTGGCCTGGCCTGGCTAACACTTTGTCAAAATGCATCGGATCTGGTAGCATATGCGTGTGGTCTTTTCTGGTTGGCGGCAATGTCGCAGGGATTATTGCTGCACTTGCCTGTTATCCACTTGTAAAAAAATTATTGCTCCGCAAACAATCAAACTTTAAGCAATCATGATCGTTATAGCAACAAATAGACGTGCTTTTTTTGACTACACCATCGATGGCATTTATGAAGCAGGCATTGCCCTGCAAGGTGATGAGGTCAAATCAATCCGCGCAAAACAAGTTTCACTGGCTGATGCTTTTGCCGTCGTTAAAGATGGCGAAATATTTTTGCTCAACTGCCACATTGCGCAATACTCCCACGCATTTGACAAAAAAGACACCTCTCGCCAAACAAGACGCCTCCTTTTGCATAAAAAAGAGATCAACAAACTTATTGGTGCTGTTTCACGCCAGGGCCTGACGCTGATCCCCCTCAGGATGTATTTTAATATCAGGGGCTTTGTAAAAATTGAGATCGGTCTTGCAAAGAGCAAAAAAAATATTGATAAAAAAGAGCAGATAAAAGAGCGCGACATCAAGCGCGAAACACTACGAGACGCAAAAATTAGGCTGTAAATTCATGATCATTGGCAGCAAATTATATCGCACACAAAGCACTGATGACTCCATGGCGTGGGCACGGTCGCTTATGCATGAAGCTCCCGACGGCGCGCTTTTTCTAGCTGATACCTACACACACGCACGCGGCAGACAAGGTCGCACCTGGCACGTCATGCCTGGACAACTCATGGTCACGATGGTACTCAAGCCACCACTCTTAAAAGTTATTCATACGGATGATCTTGATGTCCGCCTCAGCCAACTCAATATGGCCATCGCCCTTGGCATTGTCTCGCCACTCAAAACATACGGCGCTTCACTAAAATGGCCGAACGACGTTGTTGTTGACCAAAAAAAACTTGGTGGGGTCCTCATGCAAGTTGTTTGGGAACACAATGCGCCGAGTGGCTTGATCGTCGGCTTTGCTATCAACGTCAACAATACCTTCCCTCCTGAGCATGAGCTTTATGAAACTGCTACCAGTGTTTGTACACTGGCGAATGCTCCCGCTGACATGCGTGCGCTCTACAAAGAAATTATCACCAACATCGATGCCTGGTATGCAGCCTGGCAGCAACTTGCATTTGGATCAATCTACAAAGCATGGCGCCAAGAGCAACTGTATCTTGGCAAACAGATCACTGTTCATCAAAAAGATGGCAGTATCTGTTCTGGCATTGCACAGCAAGTCATGCCAAATGGTGACCTCATGCTCACCATTGATGGCCAAAAAAAGCCTCTAACCATATCTTTTTATCAAGTCGAAGAAGTGCGTCTAAGCTGATTATTGAAAATGAGCAGCATCAGCTCTTAGACTTACCAATGACTCTTTTATAAAAAAAGTTATTGGGAGAAGAAACATGCTGACTAAAAATGTTTTTCGATTAATTACGTTGTGCTTTATTATTGCCACCAGAAGTCTTTTTGCCGCCCACGCTCCTGTCGCACATGCTGAGGGGCACAGTGACGGCGGACATGGTAGCGATGGCAGTGATAGTGGCGAAGCACACAGCCATAGTCACGCTCATGCCCATAGCCACCATGAAAGTGAGGGCGATGCAACCGATAACAATCATGACAGCGAAGGATTTGAAACAGATGGGAACTTTGAGCTGCCAGCACCTGAAGCGCCGTTAGTCGTGCCAACGATGGGCGATGACGATGGTTATGTACCACCTACGCCATTTGTACGCAACCAAAAACAGCCACCAGCAAGTAGTACAATTACTGTAGACGAAAGTGCAGACTATGAGGAAATCAGCATACCAAACACACCTCAAGCAAACCAACTCGGCTACCTGAAAGACAGTGTACCTGCGGTGGCAAACGGGCTTGGGCTGATTAAAAAACCGGCTAGCGTGAAAAAAAGCCAGCCAGTAAGTCAAAAAACGAAAAAACTAGTACATGCTAAAACAGCAAAAACAAAAGCTTTGAAACAAGGAAAACTATTCAAACGACAAGCAAAATTTGTACCTAAGCAACCTAACAAAAAATTGCATAAAC
>CAMBZK010000014.1 GCA_945872225.1 candidate division TM6 bacterium UASB124 | reverse complement strand
AGCCATCCATGGCTCCCAGATTTTTAAAAGCGTTATAATGCATAGATTATTGGTTTGCAATGCCAAGCTATAGGCAGTGTCACCATAGGCACTCACAGCACTTTTATCGGCTCCAGCCTTAAGCAGAGCAATAACTATTCTAAGGTGGCCGTGCAAAGCTGCTAATTGGAGCGCTGTGCCTTTATTTCGCTTAATTCTGGCATCTACATGAGCACCTGCTGCAAGTAGCGTATCAGTAACATTGGTATGGCCTATTTCCGCAGCAATGTGCAGCGGGGTGATGAAAATTCCCGCTGAGTTAGTTCTTGTGTAGGTCTCTGTCTTTGCCCCCCTTGCAAGCAGCAGCTTCACGGCATCATTATGGCCCATTTCGCAAGCATAATGCAGTGCTGTAGCACCCTCTTTGGTGAATGTAGCAACATTTTCTCCAGCATCTAGAAGTAGTTCTAGTAGATCTAAATGGTTTTCATAAGTTGCGCTAGAAAGACCAAAGCAAGATTCGCAGTAGGGGCATGTTGCAGGGGCATCGTGGGCTATCAGGTTGCACCAGTGGTGTAAGAGGCAGCTGCGATGAAATGAGTGCTTTGTGATCTTACAGGGCAGGGTGATAAAGCAATTATCAGTATCAGTCATATGGCAAATGCCGCACAGTAATGCATTTTCGCTTGCATCCTCATCACTGGGACTAGGCACGAGACTACTACAGGCGATATGTTTGGTGTACGGGGCAAGCATCATAATCAAAAACCATGCACGATATTTTGCTAAAAAGCTCATGTAGTCATAACCTTTGTTTGCTTGTTTAAAAAACATTTTTTGTATTCTTACGCTATTGTACCAGAGATGGCTAAGGTAGACTAGACTAGGGCCCCGCTGTAATCGCAGAGCCCTTTTTAGGTTAGCCTATGATTTCAATTGCGCGGCTACTGATTGTAACGTATTTGTGGTTGCTGGGTGGTACGATAAAAAGCTCCAGTGTGCTAGGTTAAACTGATGGTCCATAATTGGCTGTGCCTCTGGCACAAAGCCCCAGTTTTGATAAGCGCTGAGCGCCGTTTCGTTCGTAACGCGTGTGCACAAAAAGAGCGTTTTAATGTTTGGTATGATATTAAAAATAGAGCTCATGAGCAGTTTGCCAACCCCGCGATTTTGAGCTTCAGGTGCTACGGCAAAGGTCATGACTTTGATAATGCCCTGCGGGTAATTTGAGCGTGCTAAAAAGGTTATAAAACCAACAAGCTGGCCAGTTAGCTGGTCGTGTGCAGCAACATAAAATACCTTGTCCTTTCCGTACGTTTCGATCATGGCAGGACTGAAGGTTGCAGGGTCAAAGACAAAGTGCTTTTCAAGCATTCCTGCCATGACTGTTTCTGTTGCTGCCCAATCGACGTGTTCTACGCCATCAGCGAGTAGCGGTTCAAATGCTTTAAAATAGGGCTCGGTACCGACGACCTCGGGAAATGTTTTTAAAAATTGCATCTCAACCGGCACATAGGCCGGTCGAGCAATAGGCCAACACGACTTCATTGCCTCTGCAAAGGGTTCAGCAAAGAGGCTGGTCTCTTGCCAGGTGATGCTAATGACGGATCCCATTTTATCGCTTGCTTGATAGGAATTGGTGTGAGTAGCATTCATGATTACTGTGCTTTCTATATTTTTAAATTCGTTGTTATGCGAGTGTGTGGAGACTGTTGCCATCCCTAGACATGCAAAAAATACTGTACGTGTGGCATATGCCATGCGTAATCCTTTTGGCTAAAAAGTGAGGCAACAAAAATAGTGCCTCGTAAAAAAATAACGAAGCTTAGGTTGGTAGAAAAAGAGATACAGCACGTTGGCTAGATTTGATCTAACGATGCTGGTCTCTTAGAGGACAATGGTAGAAAACTTCATAAAAATCTCACACGTTTCTTGGGAGATTGAGAGTAAAAAAAACCCAATAATTGTAACAGGTAAGGGTTTTTTAGCTAGGGGGGTGGCTTGCCTGTTCTTAAAAATCTTGCGAAATGACTGAATTTATCGCCACAAAGAGAATTTTTTTGTTAGCTCTGAAACTTTTTGCCAGTCACCAAAAAGCACGATGCCATAATAAATAAGCGCATCCTCTGGGGTATTTTTTGTATTCGCCAATTGCTCCTCATAGCCGCCGCCAGTCATGGTGCTGGTAAAGTCAACGCAGCGTATGGCAGCTTCTTGAGCGGCAAGTCTGAGCGCACGAATGTTATTGCTATTGCTTTTGAGAATAATGAACGGCATCTCCGAAATGAAAGGGTGAACGCCATCGGTTGCATCGACGTAGGTGCTGAGGCGTAGCTCTTTTTTGCCAATCGCAGCGCCCAGGCCAATGCACATGTGTGCAAGCGCGTTCATAAGTACGCCTGATTCAATTTTTTCGTTCAAGATAGCAACTGGTTTATTAACAAAAGGGGTCATGGAAAATTTTTTCGTCTAGGGGGTTTGATCACCTTAAAACATACAGCGATTTCGCTTTCTTCTTTGTTATCAATAAGACTAGATGGATGGATCAATATCATGGTATATATTCTTAGCAAGATCAAATCGAACAGTTTTTTTCGTAGGTCGTGTGCTTGCTGCCCCTTCTTCAAAGAGTACTCTGGCCGCATCGCGATGGTCTTTAATGCGAGCCCAGTCTAATGGGGTATAACTCATCCAGTCTTTTGCATTTTTATTTGCACCAAGTGCAACAAGCGTTCTTGTAGCCTCTGTTTGACTATTAGCCGCAGCATAATGAAGAGCAGTCTGTTTAAATTTATATGTTGCCTCATTAAGCCTGGTGTCATAACGGTGTAGTATTAGAATGATTTCAACGAAGCCTATTGCTGCTGCTATATGCAGGGCTGTTTGTCCGTGCAGATCTTTTGTACCTATTTTTAGAGGGAAGCGTTTAAGTAGGTTTTTTACGCCAGCAATATCGCCCTTTTCTACTACTTGCAAAAGATTAACAGGCTCTCTCCTCGCTGAGTATAATGATCCTGTAAAAAGCGACAACAATAATGGCAATAGCATAAAATACATGATATTTTCTCGCTTTTTGATTGGCGTAAAATCTATCAAAGCACTATTTTATAGCGGGCTTTCATTTTGCGAAATAGTTTATGCTTTTTCGGGTAGTGAACACTCAATAAAAAAGGGCCCTGCATCGCTGCAGAGCCCTCTTAAAAAGCAAATCAAATACGATTACTCGTGTTTCTTGCGATCACAAGGACGTAAGCCTTTTTTACGTAGACGAATAGATTCAGGAGTAACCTCAATCAACTCATCACGGTTAATCCAGTCAAGTGCTGCTTCCAAGTTAATGGCGCGTGGCGGAGCTAACTTAACCGCGTCATCAGATCCTGATGCACGCATGTTGGTGAGCTTTTTGCCCTTGGTTGGGTTAACGTCAAGGTCATTATCACGGCTGTGTTCGCCGATAATCATACCTTCGTATACTTCAACGGTAGGACCAACAAACAGGATGCCACGAGGCTGCAAGCCATCGAGTGCATATGCTGTTGTAGCACCAAGTTCCATGGAAATAAGCGCACCTTTGGTACGACTAGGAATGTCGCCAGCAAATGGCTCATAGCCCATAAAACGGTGACTCATCAAGCCAGTACCGCGAGTATCGGTTAAGAACTGACCTCTGAAGCCAAGAAGCCCGCGAGCAGGGATCTTGAACTCAAGGCGTACTTTGCCGTTGTCGCTGTGAATCATGTTTTGCATGAGCGCGCGACGCTTGCCCAAGTTTTCCATGATCACACCCTGATGGTCTTCATCGATATCAATGGTCAAAAGCTCGAATGGTTCGTGCTTTGCGCCATCGACGATCTTATAAATAACTTCAGGTGCTGACAATTGAATTTCAAAGCCTTCTCGGCGCATGGTTTCAACCAAGATGCCAAGATGCAACTGGCCACGACCTGAAACTTTGAAGGTTTCTGGGGTGTCAGTATCTTCTACGCGTAATGCCAAGTTGATTCTAATTTCGCGTTGCAAGCGGTCACGAATTTGGCGTGATGTCAGCAATTTGCCTTCACGACCACCAAATGGTGAGTTGTTAACGGAGAAATAGATAGATAAGGTTGGCTCGTCAACTTCGATGTATGGCAATGGTTGTGGTTTATCAACATCACACAGGGTTGTGCCGATTGCAATGTCTTCGTCAACCCCAGCGATAGCGATAATGTCGCCAAAATCAGCTGATTCAACTTCAACTTTGCGTACACCTTCGAACTGGTAGATCTTGGTGACGCGGCATGGCTTACCTACAAAGTCACCTTTGCAAGCAATCACGCTCTTATTCAAGTTGATGTTACCATTGAAAATACGACCAATAGCGATACGGCCAAGGAAGTCTGAATGATCCAAGTTGGTAATTAGCAAACGTAAATCTGAGGTTTCTTCTTTTGGCACTGGGATGTGCTTGAGAACGGTATCAAACAGTGGTTGCATGGTACCATCGTGCTTGTCTGGGCTGAGTGACATAAAGCCACCGCGAGACGAGCCGTAAAGCACAGGAAAATCAAGCTGCTCTTCTTTGGTTGCAAGGTCTAAAAACAGTTCGTGAACCATTTCTTCGGTACGAGCAATATCGGCGTCTTTACGGTCGATTTTGTTAATAACGAGAATAGGTTTTAGGTCGAGCTGTAATGCCTTTTGCAATACAAAACGTGTGCCAGGAAGTGGTCCCTCTGCTGCGTCCACCAAGAGCAAGAAGCCCTCAACCATTTGCAAAGTACGTTCAACTTCGCCACCAAAGTCCATGTGGCCTGGGGTGTCTACGATGTTGATTTTTGCTTCAGGAAGCTTGATAGCGGTGTTTTTAGCAAGAATGGTAATCCCTCGTTCACGCTCAAGGTCACCGGAGTCCATAACACGTTCAGCCGTGTCACTACCCATGGTGCCAGATTGTTTAAGCAGTTGATCGACCAGGGTTGTTTTTCCATGGTCAACGTGAGCGATAATAGCAATATTTCTTATTTCTAAGCGTTGTTTAAAACTCATAAGGTCACACTACCCTTGCAGCGTACAGAATGGGATTAACGCAATGGCGCGTGCTGTTTTGATTTCAGTAGCGATAACGCGCTGATGAAAGCTGCAGTTGCCGGAAACGCGTGATGGCAGAATTTTGCTACGTTCAGTAATAAAATTTCTGAGCAAGTTAACGTTTTTGTAATCAAGCCCTTGTTCCAGTTCTACGCTGTTGCAGAAACGGCAGTGTTTAGGGTTTAAAAACGCTTGTTTGCGTACTTTTTTCTTAAGTAAGCGAGAGCTAATTTTAAGTTTATTGCGTGACATAAAAGGTATCCTACGAGGGGAATTTAATTAGTTAACAATATCGTCGTCGTTTGCAGCGTCTACGCTGTTGAGCAAGCTATCAATCTTATTATCTTTGATAAATGCATCAACAGAGCCAGTACGAACAACATCAAGTGGTTCAGGCTTTACATAGGTCGCAGGAGCGTTCTCCTTGAGACGTTTGTTTACGTGACGCAACACCAATTCATCACACTTGATTTTAAGGAATTCATCAAGTTGTTTGATCGTTGTTGACGCGCTGTTAAGGGGAATTTCGTAGCGGATAAGAATATAAACACCATGGGTGTTTTTATCCACTTGGAAAGCGAGGCGATACTTGCCCCATTTGTCGAATGAAGAGAGCTTGCCTTTAGCATCTGAGATCATTTTATCAAATGAGCGCTCAAGCATAGCAATATCATCTTCTGTCATCTCGGTTTTGCCAAGAAGCAGTGTTTCGTAACGTAGCATAGGAATGGTTCTCCCAGAAAATATGTTTAATGTTGTAAACGGTTGGGGGAGATAACAGCCAGCAAAAAAGGCCGGTTGTTAACGGAACCCATTAAAACCAGCCTCTATGCTACCAGAACTATGATTTTTATCAATCAGGCATCAAATTATGCCATTTTTTGATAGCGATAAATTACTTTACCGATAATTCTAAACTGATCTTTCCCGCGAACCAGGGCCAAAGGAGCCTTTTTATGGTTCACTGATTCAAGAACAATAAAGTCTTCCATGTAGTTTACCTGCATAATGGCGCGGACCTGTTTGTCATCTTCGCCGTATTCAACAGCAACGATGTCACCAGAGTTAGTCCACATGCCAGGGCAAACAACGAGGATGTCTCCCTTAACGAAGTTAGGGGCCATGCCATTGTCTTCGGTAGAAAGAGCGAACATTGAATTGTCTTCAAATTGACCAAGAACCGGGACAAAATTATCACGGTAACCGGTAGAAATTTGAGCTGAGCGATTATTTGCTTCTGATGGTTGGGCAGGAATTTGTCCAACGACAGGGATAATCTTTAATTGCAAGTTAAGTGCTTTGGTTTGTTCAAGAAGGTCTTCTGGGAGCTGGTCTACCGTATCGGCTGATACCGGTGCTCCAAGTGAATCTTCAAGTACTTGGTATGGGCTGAGCTCGAACGCTTCTGCAAGTTTTTTCAATGCATCTTCGTTCCAGCGGCGTGTGCCATTTTTAATGTGCGTTAAATAACTTTCAGACAGACCGGTCTTTTCAGCAAGGACCTTTGTTGTCCAACGGCGCTCTCTGAGCAGCTCTTTAACACGTAAGCGAGTAGTAACCATGATACGGCCTCCCGATTTTGTTTGTTCCCCAAATAGCACCCCCCGCAGCAATTGTTTCACCTGAAACAGCCTGCTAGTACTATTCAGCTTTGAATTTAATTTGCTATTAAGCTCTTATGAGTATTAATTATATCATTCAGCTTGTCAAACGCCTCTGGGGTCTCAGGTTCAGGAATCTGGAGGACACTCAGGCAGAAATCATTACTTGTTGAGCAAAATAGTTGCCATGACCCATAAAGATTCTGCGGCCAAGGTGCCAGCGCACAGGGGGGCCCAGCGCTCTTTGTTCTTGGTGAGCAGGGTTCCTAGGCTGCCAAGGAGGAGCCCAATAGTGATGCCGTTTGGCATCAAAAGGCCACCAAAGACCATGGTGCTATTTACCTTAAAGCGCTTGAGGATCCACCCAAAGCCGATCCCAAGGAGCACAATGCTGGCGTCCATATGCAAAGACTGTAACAGAAGGGCTTTTGCTTTGCTTCGCTGTGCAAAGAGGGCTTCTGATCCCAATTCTAGGTTGGTGAACAGCAACCAGAGCACAATGCCGATAGAAAGTGCGCTGCCAATGAGTCCTAACCACTGGTAGCGATACATCTTTTTACGGCTTATGCCGACCAGGTCAGCGCTTTTGATATCGAACAGCAAATCAGATGCGGCGGCGGCGGCAATATTAAAAAACACACAGACAATAGTTGCTTGTAGCGGTGAGAGGCTAAAAAGTAACAGCAGGGGAACGACAATAAAGGTTGAAAAGCGCCCAAAGGGGATCATGCCGATTTTACCGCCAATAGTACAAATGCTGTAGGTTGCCATGCCTGAGAATGCAATCAGTAGTGCTTGTGCCATCAGGCTAAAGTTGTACAGGTGCAAAAAGGTCATGCAGGCTAATGCTAATGCGCTGGTAACCCCGATGGTTATGCGTGACCACGAGCGCATAGCCGTGGTTGCTTTATTGGGGAGCGCTTGCAGCTTTGCATAAAGTGCAAATGACTGCTTTGCTCCGCTCTTACTCTTCCAGAGCTTTTTCAGTAAGCCAGGAGCTTGTAAAATAAGCTCACAGGCGACCAAGCCACTGCAAAAGGCTATGGCAAACGTATCTGGCTCTAAGGGTTTAAAGAGACTGAAGGGTAGGTAGAGGGCGTGCTGAGCCAGTGGCCAGACAACGGTGTACTTGGCAATCATGCCAATAACGAGGGGGATGGTGATGGGGAGCCCAACACTGAAGCCAATCGCCCATAGGGTTGGCCAGACGCTGAGGGCGGCCGTATTGCCAATGAGGGAAGGGGCTAGGTAGTAGGTCTTTTTTATGACGCCAGCAAAGGTGCCAAATCCGTCCCGTAGTGCACAAATTCCCCCGGTGCTGAGTATCCCGCCGATTAAGCTTTTTGACTGCGTGCTGGACGAATTTGAAGTGGCAATTTGGACGGTTAGGTTGCTGACAGGGAAGGGGAGCTCCTGCTCGTCGACTAGATTTTTGGTTAAATAGTTACCGATAAGCAACCCTATGCCACCAGCGATAATGGAGAGCGCTGAGGTAAACAGGCAAAAGTGCCAGGGTTTTGCCATCATGGCCTGGAAGGTTGCTGGATCGAGAAAATAGAGCATTGGGAACGCAAAGCCAACACCTGTAGCTATTATGCCGCCTCCGGCACCTATTCCTTGAATGCTAACAAGAGCCGCTGTTTTTTGCTTGCCATTGCGCATCCAGGCAAGAAGGATATGGCTGATCAGAACAATTGTTGGGGCAATCCATGGGCCAACCATCGTGGCAATGGAGATATAGCTTAAAATAACAGTGGCAAGGACGCTGAACAGGAGCCCTGCAAAAATAATAAACGGTTCCATGGGTACTTTCATGAAAAAACAGGCAAAAATATGGTTAAAAAGCACTTGTAGGGTAAGAGAATTGTGCCTATGAGTCAAACGCTAAAGGTGCTGGCGTGAGCTCATGTAGAAAAATTTTGTAACAATCAGTCAAAAAAGCTTGTTTTTTTATTAATTTAATATTACAATTAGAAATAATTGATAATTGGGTTACTATGGCAAAAAGGTAGCAAGCGTGATGGACGTTAAGAAAAATATACGCAAAAGAGTGATTATAGCAGTCCTGCTGGGAGTAGGATTGGTCGCTTGCCGTGTATTTTATCAGCAAGAAGAGATTGCCTGCCTGACGACCAAAAACCTTCTGCCAAGCTTTGTCGTTAATGATCTTGGAAATGCCGATAGCTACGATTATGAGCGCATGTTGTTGCTGCTCACAAAAATTAAAGAGATCAAGCACGCTTATCACGCAAAATATGCTGATGAAGCTACTGAAAATCCACCACGCCTTCATCTTCCTGAAGTCAAAGAGCTGTTGACTGATTTTTACCGAGAGAAAGAGCGCTTTGCTCGCTATGTCCTACGTGTCAAATATCACTACAAGGGCGATGTGCCACGCAAGCGCGGTCGGTCATTGCACCATCATGAAAAGGTTTTTGCAAAGGCTATCCGCGATCTTGAAAAGATGTTGCGGTCTTTGTAGCCTCTATTTTTCTAAATCTCTGCATACTCTACCCTGTTTTGGGCCATTTTTAAATTATTGATTCTATGCTCTTTCACGCTATGATGATCACACGTAATCACCGAGCATAAACAATAGATTGGACTGTCGTGAAAAAAATTACCTTATTACTGCCTGTTGTGCTTGTTGCTGTTGGACTGGGACTTGCATACGTTGATGCAGCTGTTGCTGCTGATGGTTATGATTCTCCTGGCGTTGATGAAACGCTTCCAATAATGTCACGTCGTAAGAGCCCACGTGTTGTTGGGGGTTCAGCATGGCGTCCAGTGCCATTAAAAAATAGCTGTACTGCGCTGTTAAATCGGGAGCTTGATGGGCCTCCGATTGTTCCGAGTATGGCCATGTTAAGGGGTAGGACTGAAATTTTACAAAAACGTCAAAATGATTACCTGAAAGCGCATCGCATTACTCCTAAGTTGCGTGCGTGTGTACAGGCTGGTCATGAATTGATTGGGGAGCGTTTATTTAACGAATTGTGCCGACATAAGCCGTTAATGGCAACCATTGAGTGCGGGGTTTTTAGTAGCGAGCAAGAGTTGACGGATGCAGAGGCCTCATGCTTTTTTAATTTGCGAGAAGCTGCCCTTTACTGGAAGGCCGGAAGCGAGACACATTTTTTGTTGCGCTTGCCGTTGCTTGAAAGGCTTGCATTGCAGCAGGTAGATAATGACCTATTTCCAGTTGCTTTGCCTAAGAACCTGGAGGCATTAGATTTGATGTTTTTTAATCTAGGCAAAACCAAGAGATATGGCATGCAGTTTCCAAACTGGAGCTCGACTCCTGCAACGTTCATGCTCGCGTCAGCTTTGCCGGCACTCAAGACATTGCGTCTTGCGCATTGTACTGGTCTTGAGTACTTTTTCGATCGTTTGCCGGTGGGGCTAGAGGAGCTGCAGGTAGTTGATTGTGATGAGCTATTTGCTACTGGTCAAGCTGCTGCCGTTTTTTGGGCATGTGTTAGGGCTTCAACAATCAAAAAATTACGATTATTACAACACGATTATCCAGTAGCATCCATTGAGCCGTTGGTTGCTGCAAAAATATATAACGCTCGTGGCGAGCGCATTGAAATTGTATGGGGTATATGATTCTAGCTATTGTGTTATTGCATCAACAATGCTGGCAATGTTTTGCCATGGGGTGATTTGAGTGCCAATAGAGGTGTATGCTTCATTTCCTGCATAGACCAAATGCCTGCTTTGTAGTTCATCGCCAGCCAAATTTTTGAGATATGAAAGGCCTTTGAAAACGTCTTGGCTTATCGTCATACCAGCTTTAATTTCGATAGCGTGTTGTTGAATGGGTGTCCCAATGAGGCAGTCGACTTCATTCCCGCTTTGATCGCGCCAATAAAACAGACGAGGTTCAAGATTACGGTTATGAAAGGTTTTTATGAGATCGCTGATAACAAAGGCTTCAAACAAAGGTCCTCGCATTGATCCATGCTCAACTAATTCTGGTGTGAGGCCGAGTAAATAAGCTGCAAGGCCAGTGTCATAAAAATAAAGTTTTGGTGTTTTGGTAACGCGCTTATTAAAATTTTTATAAAATGGCATGAGTCGAAATGTGATGTAGGTGGCATCGAGCAGGGAGAGCCAACTTTCAGCCGTTTGCACTTTAATGCCGCAATCGTTTGCAAGGGCGGTCATGTTGAGTTGTTGGCCAATGCGGCCGGCGCATAGAGCCATAAACGTTTTAAAGAGTGACAAATCTTGCACATTTTGAATTTGGCGAATGTCACGTTCGATATAGGTTGTTAAAAAGCCACGATGCCAATCTGTAGAAGGAACTTGCTTGCTCCATATCGCTGGGGCAAATCCCGTAGTGACAACTGCTTCAAAGCGTTCTGGTAGCAAATTTGCTTGCGTAAGTTCATGTGCTGAGAGTGGTAAGAGTGTCATGATGGCAATGCGGCCTGCCAAGCTTTGCGATATTGCTTCGTTGACCAAGAAATTTTGCGATCCTGTGAGAATAAAAAAGCCGGGCTGTTGATGCTTGTCAACATACGTCTGGATGTACGATAAAATCTCTGGTACATGTTGAAATTCATCCAAAATAATGCCAGGGGCTTTACTGCAGTCTGCTAAAAATTGTCGAGGGTCGCTGGCGACTCGTTCACGAATATCAAGATCTTCGAGAGAAATATAGGTGTAGTTCGGAAAAGTAAGCTGTGCCAAAGTTGTTTTACCAGATTGACGAGGCCCCAAAATAGCAACAACAGGAAAATGGGTAGCTGCAGTGAGGAGGGGTTTGAGTAGGTCTCTTTTTATAACCATGTTATTCTTTCGATTAGGTCGCTACTTTGGATGACTTCTGACAAATCTACCGGTGCATGGGGTGATTTGTCAAGAATCGCTCAAAGCAATCTGTTAATCGATTAAAATAGAAACGGGCCGCTTGTCTTGAGCAGCCCGTCAAATAGAAATACGTCTATCGTATTATGTGAGGCATCAGCACGTGATCGAGCACTTCGCTGACGTTGTCGACAAATAGAATCTGGAGGCCTTCGAACAGCTTGTCCATGCCAGCCAGGTCCTTCTGATTTGATTTAGGAATTATGATATTTTTAAGGCCATGTTGTTTTGCAGCCAAGATTTTTTCTTTCAAACCACCAATTGGCAAGACTTCCCCGCGTAAATTCAGCTCGCCGGTCATGGCAAACTCGCCGTTTATTGCACGCTTGGTGTAGGCAGATAGAATTGACGACAGTAGGGTGATGCCCGCTGACGGTCCATCTTTCGGAATTGCGCCAGCTGGCAAATGGATATGTAAATCAAAATCAGTGAACTCTTTTGCGGTTACACCAAAGAGTTCAGCATGTGCTTTTGCGTAGGTCATGGCTGCTTGTGCTGACTCTTTCATTACGTCGCCAAGTTGTCCGGTCATAAGCAATTTACCGGTACCAGGCATGAGCACTGCTTCAACTTGAAGGACATCCCCACCGTAAGGGGTCCATGCAAGACCGTTGGTAACGCCAATTTTGTGGCTCAGCGTGATGGTTTCGCCGCTGATTTTTGTAGGACCAAGGTAGTCGTGCAAATTCTCTGGGGTTAGGGTGATGTTCTTGTGTGTTTCAACCAGTGCTCTTGCGTACTTTGAACAGAGCTTTTGGATGTTACGTTCAAGATCACGAACACCAGCTTCACGGGTATAATTATGAATGAGCACACTGAGTGTCTTGTCTGAGAGCTCAAAGGTTTTGCCTTCAAGGCCGCAGTTCTTAATTGCCTTTGGTACCAAATGGGTCTTAGCAATCTCTAGCTTTTCTTCTTCGGTATACCCAGAAATTTGAATGATTTCCATACGGTCGCGCAGTGGCCCAGGGATGCTGCCTAAGTCGTTTGCAGTAGCGATAAACATAACTTTTGAAAGGTCGAAATGGACGCCCAAATAGTTATCATAAAAATCAGCATTTTGTTCTGGATCCAAGACCTCAAGGAGTGCTGCTGATGGATCGCCACGGTTTGACATCCCAATTTTATCAATTTCATCGATAACAATAACAGGGTTACAGCTGCCAGCTTTACGAATTGCCTGAATGAAGCGGCCTGGCATTGCACCAACGTAGGTGCGACGGTGCCCACGGATTTCTGACTCATCGTATACGCCACCAAGGGAAACTCTGAAAAAGTTTCTGCCAAGGCACTCGGCAATTGATTGACCAAGTGATGTCTTACCAACCCCAGGAGGGCCAAAGAGGCATAAAATGGGGGTGTGGCAATCTTGCTTAAGAAAGCGGACTGATAAGAAATCTAAAATTCTATCTTTTACCTCTTCAAGGCCGTAGTGGTGACGGTCAAGAACAGCCTTTGCATGTTCAATACTGGCGTGGTCTTTGGTTTGATGACCCCATGGCATAGCGACTACCCATTCAAGATAGTTTCTGATGACTGTTGCTTCCATCGAATCTGGCGGTGTTTTTTCAAGGCGGCGCATTTGGCGTTGTACTTCAGTACGTGCCTCTGGTGAGAGTGCCAGTTTTTCTATTTTGTCTTTCATATCGTCGATCTCAATGTCACCTTCTTCGCCAAGCTCTTTCTGGATGGCTTTGAGCTGTTCGCGCAGGTAGTATTCGCGTTGTGACTTATTAATTGAGTCGCGTGCATTACTGCGGATGCGCTCTTGCATCGAATTTAATTCATACTCGGTGTGCAAAAAGTTATAGATGCCTTCAAGGAGCAGTGCGATGTTTTCTTTTTCTAGGAGGACTTGCGCTTGAGCAACGTTTAAATTGAGGTGAGAGAGAATGAAGTCAGCAATGCGCTCTGGGTCTTGGATTTGGGCTAAAATTGCCTGAAAATCAGGGCTGAACATACGGCCACTGCTTGCCATGCGTTCGACAATAGCCAGCAAATTCTTGATATGAGTATCAATAACATCAGGCTCAACTTGAACACCTTCTTCAGGATTGATGATATTGATGCGTGCTTGCAAGAGCTCTTGGTCTGAAAGAACTTCAGTCACATGTGCTTTGCACATTCCCTGCGTTAAAACCTTTATGCCACCGTCTGGTAAGTGCATGACGCGCATAATAGTACTGACGGTGCCCATTTGATACAGGTCATGAATGCCAATCGGACCATGGTAATCTGCTGTTTGTTGCCGTGCGGCAAGAAGCAATATCTTTTTAGAGCCTTGCAATGCAGCTTCAACGCCCTTGATAATTTTCTCATCTAGAATCAGTAATGGCACCACCATGTGTGGAAAAACCACCACATCGATCGTTGGAACTACTGGTAAAATATTAGGAATATCCGTTTCGGCGTTATGGTCGCGATTGTAAAGTGACATAATTTCCCCTCCCTCGAAAATTTGCGCGGATTGTATCGATTGCCCGCGTACTTTGTCAGGAAGAAAAAATTTCTCTTTCCAACTTAGTACAACCTGTGAGGTTTGCTGCGGTGTCCTATTGTCATAGTAGAAGATTTTGATTTTAGGTTGCAAGATTTAGTAGCTTATGCGAATGTAAGGCATAAAATGCAGGCTTAACGAAAGTGACCCATGAGCGACCGTGCAAAAAAACTAGCCCTCAATTTGGTAAAAAAGTCTTACGGCCCATCAGGCAAAACAATTACCGTTTTTGAGAATATTTCGTGTATGTTTCAACAAGGTGT
>CAMBZK010000013.1 GCA_945872225.1 candidate division TM6 bacterium UASB124 | reverse complement strand
GTTTGGCATGGGTGGTAAAGCAGCAAAAAGGGCCGCACGAGGCAGCCCTTTTTTAACAATCTTAACGTTCAAATTTACGTTTTTCTGTATCCGGTTTATGTGCTTTGTCTCGCAAGCGCTCTTTTTCTTTTTTGACTTGGCGTAACATTTTATCCATGGTGTTATCAATAGCGATGTACATGTCAGGCCCTTCATCGTGGGCGTTCAAATCAAGCGATGATGATTTAATATGTAATTCGGTAGCATGGTGTTCGTGCTGTTTGTTGGCTTTAAGCCATAATTCAGCGTGCACTGGTGATCGCTCATTGGTGTGCGCTAGCAGTTCTGCGAGCTTAGTAAATTTTTGGTGAGCATGTGCCTCAAGTGGTTCAGAATGTGGCATGTTGTGAAACGTGATCTTAAGATTCATGAGAGCCTTTCGACAGATTATTAGAAAAACGTGCTGCAAGATCTTGATGGAATTCAACGCCTAAATAACGCTCTTTAGTATAACTATTTTCAAGAATCTCGGAAATACTTCCTGCAGTAACTACGGCGCCCTGCATAATGACGTATCCCTCACTTGCGATAGCAAGCAGCTGATCAACGTGATGATCAGAAATAACAATGCCGAGTCCTTCTGCTGCAAGCGTGCTGAACAGTGCTTTTAATTCATAAATTGATTTTGGGTCAACCCCAGCAAACGGCTCATCAAGGAGCAGCATTTTTGGTTTCATAAGCAGTGACCGAACAACTTCGAGCTTACGCTTTTGGCCACCAGATAGCGTGCCTGCTAGTTGCTTGCCTGTGTGAGCCAGGCTTGTTGCGGCTAGCCAATGTTCAGCAGCTTCATCAAAAGAAGTTTTTGGTTGTGTGCGCCACCATGGGTGGTACTGGTAAATAACTAATAAATTTTCGTAGACGGTGAGTTGTTGCAGCAGCGATGTGTGCTGTGGCAAATACAGAAGCCCTTGTGCAACGCGTTGTGCTGGGGAAGCTGCAGTGAGATCTTTGCCTTCAAAAACAATGCTATTAGCGGGCAAGTGCCTACAGCTGAGCAGGCCAATAATCGTGCGCAAGAGGGTTGTTTTTCCGGCGCCATTTGGCCCCAGCAAAGCAACAATAGCTTGCGCATCAGCGCTCAGCGAGATATCGGTGAGTAACTGCTTTTTACCTGAGTATTGGTTTATGTGTGCAACCTCAAGTAATGCCATGCGCTAGTCCTTGCGAGGGAAGAGCCGTACGGGACAGCCCAATAAATCGTAATGTTTACGTAAAATATTTTCAACGCAGCTGATGTCTGATTGGCCAAAAAACTGAGGGTAGTTCAGCTCAATAACAAAGGTCGGCATGCTGGTTCCAACCGGCACCACTGCTGAAATTCTGAGTGGGGTTGTGTTGTGAACAAGTACCTTGGTAAGCATTTCTGATTTTACTATTTCGTCGACATCAATAGCATTGAAGGTTTGATGGCAACGACGCCAGACGTGCTGAACTTCGTTGAAAATTTTAGAGACATTTTTGTGCGTCAAGCAAGAGATCCACACTTGAGGAACTTTTCTGAGGATAAATTTATACTCGTCGATGCTTTGCTCAAGGGTAGCTTTTGTGTACTCAGTAAGCAGGTCGGTCTTGTTAAATACAACAACGATCATCTTGTTTTGTTCGTAAGCATAGAACAATAACTTAAGCTCTTGGTCAGCAATTTTACCTTCTGAGGCATCAATCATCATGACAATGATATCGGCATTTTTTACTGCCAACAGAGAGCTTTTGACCATAAGGCCTTCAAGATCATCATCAATTTTGCGCGGGCGTCGAACGCCTGCGGTGTCCGTGAATTGAATCAAATCGTTGAGGTTGTAGGTCATAGCGGTGATTGGCTCACGGGTAGTGCCCGCAACGTCAGAAACAATGGATCGTTCGTGCTGGAGGAGCAAATTCATTAATGATGATTTGCCAACGTTAGGGCGCCCGATAAGTGCAACGTTATAAATAGGCTTTTTTTCTTCAACCGGGACGCAGGTTGGGAGTGTGTCAACAACATTTTGGAGGAGGGTTGAAATGCCAATACCATGAACCGCTGAAACAGGAATCATTGATTTGAAGCCAAGCTGGTAAAATTCTGGCAAGTTGTCTTCCATCGCGCGAGTGTTATCAGCTTTGTTTACCAATAAGAACGTTGGTTTATTTGCCTTGCGAATAACATCTGCAATTTTACGATCTTCTTGGTGGAGGCCGTGTTTGCCGTCAACAACAAAAAGCAACATCGATGCATCTTGCAATAAGCGCATTACTTTTTCTTGGACGCGCTTGGTAATTTCGTCGGTGCCTTTTAGAAACGACATCCCGCCTGTGTCAATAAGGGTGAAGGGGATATCCTGCCACGTGACCAACTCTTCAATGTAATCACGCGTGACACCTTCGCGGTCAAAGACAATACTTTTACGCTGTTCAGCCAAACGGTTGAAGAGCGTAGACTTACCGACGTTGGTGCGTCCAACGAGAAGAACTTTAGGATAAGAGGTGGAAACGTCCATGTATTTTTTTGTTTCAGGTTGAAAATTTGTTGGCATTTAGCTATTTGCGACTTTCTTTATTTTACCCGAAAAAGTGGTAAGCAGCAAGCTGGCCGTTGGCCATTCTTCGGCATTTTTTATGACTAAGAAATCACCACTGGGCTGTCCCTGGGGCGATGGGGATCGTTGCTCAGCTGCTTGCGGGTGCTCTTGTCTCACAAACCCTGCAGCAGCAGATATCATCGGTTGCCTGGGTGGGGGTAGTTTTGTGCTGTTTGGGCCTGGGGCTTGGTAGGTCAGTCCCATGGCACCACTGAAGCACTGTTTTAGTGCCGGGAGCCATGAGGCGCTGGTTGACTCAAGGTTATTTTTGAAAAAGGGACTGTCACTACTCAAGGCAATGGTAACGAGGGGAGCCTTTTCTTCATGGGCAATAAACGTTGCTTGCTTGAAAATAGAAATGAGCAATTGATCTGGCAGTGCGGTAACGAGTTCTAAAAAGGTTTGCCAACGTGAGTCGGTTGCTGCAGTCTGTGTAGGGGCAGTTGTTACTGGCTGTAATGTTGCTGCTGGCGCCGCAGTTTTTTCTTCTATTGGTTTGCTGGCAACAGGTGTCACAGCGGCTGCTTTGATTATCTGCTTACTGGCTGATTGGTTGTTTCCAGGGGCCCCGGCTGGTGCTGGCGTGTTGCCTGATGGGATCCCGCCAAGTAAATCACTCAAATCAGCAATATTAGTTTGCTCGCAGAGTTGTAGGAGTACTGTTTCTAAGAAAAGCTGTTTTTTGTTCGTGCGATTAAAAATTTCTTCTTGCTGCCATAAAAAGGTCAGCATGGCATGTAAGCGGTTGCGCGAGCAGTTGCTTGCAAGCGATTGCAGCTCTGCTTGAACACTTTGGTATGCTGGCGGTAGTTTGTTAACACCGTATTTAATCCATAGGAGTGTTCTGCACAGGTTAATAAGCCCGTCCCATAGGGCAACGGGTGCGCGTGTTTGCACATTAATGTCATTGAGGTAGGTAATAAGCTCTTGTGGCGCTTGATTAACAAGGTGTGTCATGAGCGTGATAAGCTCCTGGTTGCTCATTTTTCCAAGGACGGAGAGCACAAGGCTTTCCGTGATAGCTTGATCAGAAAAGCGAACGCGCTCAAGTAGGTTTATAGCATCACGAGCGGAGCCATCAGTTTCTTGCAAAAGCAGATCAACCGCTGCTGGTTCAATAGCAATTTGTTCGTGAGCGCACATGGTTAGCAAGTGCGCTTTGAGGGCTTCATGAGCAATGGCTGGGAAAATAAGCTGGAAGCAACGAGACAGGACTGTCACCGGAATTTTTGCTGTTTCAGTTGTCGCCAGTAAAAACATTACGGTCTTTGGGGGCTCTTCGAGGAGTTTTAGAAAAGCATTAAACGCAGCCTTGCTGAGCATATGGGCTTCATCGATGAGATAAATCTTTTTTTGACCCGACAAAGGCATGTAGCTTGATGACTCGATAATGCTACGCACGTTGTCGACACCTGTGTGCGAAGCCGCATCAATTTCAATAAAATCAGAATGGTTACCGTTAGCCATAGCAATGCATGAAGAGCAGCTTAAGCAGGGGATTGCTTGTTTAGGGTCTTGCTGAAATGCTGCTAGCTTAAGACAGTTGACAGCTGCCGCAAAAATACGTGCTGAGGTCGTTTTACCACAACCCCGCCGGCCGGCAAATAAGTAGACAGGAAAAAACTTATTCAGGTACAGGCTGTTTTTCAACATGCGTATGGGCATGTCTTGCCCGATGACGGTATCAAACGTTTGGGGGCGCCATTTACGCGCTAAGTTTAAATGAATTTGGTCTTGCAACATATTATCATTATCTCAAGGGGATGAATAATAACAGCAGCTTAGCAGTTTAATGAGCTAATTTCTATGCAAAGTCCTTCCCTATGAAAAATCTTGCACAAAAGAGTAAAGGTGCTTTATTATGGCGTTTTGTCTAAGTATATCGCGTGAAAGGTTATTTGCATGAGTATTGTTGGGAGCGTTCAGCTGCAATACGTTTTATTATTTGCAGCTCTGGTGTTTTGTGGTTTTACGAGTTGTCCTGCTTCGTCCGGGTGGTACGGGGGGGGCTATCCCGCGTTTCGGGGATGCAGTGCGCCCTCATGTTCCGCTTGTGTTCAGTATCTTCAAGAGCCTAAGAGCTGTACGATTGTGTGTGACAACGCCCAGCGCAGGGGGCTACTTGAAGCATCTGCGGCAGAGCGTTCCACGGCCCTCAGATCGGGGGATTCTGTCTTAGCTCCTGCCAAAAAAAGCCCCGTCCAAGAACGGCATTTTGTTGAAGGTTCTTGGACAATTTTTAGCAAAGTAGATCCTGTTGTTGAGCGGTTGTTTACTCGGTTAATGACTGGTGTTTCGGCTGAGCTATCAGACCTATTTGATTGTCATATTATAAAAACCGGTAAAATATTTTCGGCACAGTATAGGATAGTCCAATTTATGTTTTGGTTGTACTGCGACACGCTCAAGCGAGATTCTGTAGGAGAGAGTGTTTTTGATGCTATCTATGCGGATTCAAGGATGCAGTTTTTAACGGGATTAATTAATGCCATCGCGTTACGAGGAGAACAGCCGCTGGAAGCGCGCCTAACATTGAGCGCTGATTGCGTTGAAGCGTATGCAGATTATTATGCTAACAAAAGAAGCTTAAGCGACAGCTCTAAAGAGGCGCTTGTTCGTATTATTCGTATGAATTTTCTCTCGAGAGGGGTAATCGCTTTTGGTGAGTGCTAACTACTCGGAAACATTGATCTGGCTGTCCGCCATCCTGTCTCGCCATAAGCGGAAGCCCGCTGCTCCGGCGGCGGCGGAAGCTTTTCCGTGCCACGGCCTGTTTTGCCGCCGCAAAAACCGTTGAAAACGACTGCTGGAACGAGGCCTTGAATTGGCCTTGGTTTTGTCAAAAAAGTCGTCGATCTATTGATTCAGTGAGCTGATTGAAAAGGCTGATTCTACGGTTCACACTCAAGCATTTTTACAGCCTTGCTTGCTGCGACTAATCGCTTGATTGCGATAATGGCGACCTGGGGGTTGTTATCGCTAAGAGCTGGCTTGTTTGGTTATTCGCCAAGCCACTGCGCAAGCTGGGCAACGCGTAGACTAGACTTGTCTTTTTGTCCTTCTGTACGTCGCTTTGCGGTATTAATTTCACAGACCTTGATGTTCTTGATTCCTAAAAATTTGCAAGACTCTTTAACCATCTCGGTTGCGGAATTGCGTGAGCCGAAAAAGCGGTGCCACCAACTCATGCTTGCCGTGTTGATAATCAACGCTTTGCTAATCGAATGGCGAGCATCAGCATAATGGCTTTTATGGTTATTTTTCCAAGCATAATTGGTAATGAGATCAAGCCACGCTTTCATAATGCCAGGGACCGCGTACCACCAGACGGGATAAGCAATAAGCAAGCGATCGGCAGCCATGAAGCGCTCTTTGTTTTCCCAATAAAAAGGGACGTCTGTAAAGACTGAGTCGAATGGTTTGCCATGTTCGGGGAGCTGTAAAAAAGGAATCTGCTGGGCGTGTTGATAGAGTTCTAGGACATCGACCGTAGCGCCTTGTTGCCGCAAAATGGCTACTGCCTCATAAAACAATTTGCCACTCGTAGACGACGAATTAGGGTGAGCAAGAACAGCTAAGACACGCATAGTAACAAGACCTCAAAACCTATGGAAATTACTGGTATTGGCGAAATGATAAAGGGCAAAGTACAGCTTCGTAACACCCCTGCTGCTTCCTTCCGGACCTGACAGATTCTGCGCTACGGCAACTTACTTTGCCCAATTTTTAATACGAATTAATTATGGTGGAGAGAGAGGGATTCGAACCCTCGATGCCCCTTTCAGGACATACATGATTTCCAATCATGCGCTTTCGACCACTCAGCCATCTCTCCAAGCATACCTTATTCGTCTTTTTTAACAACTTTACGTGCCGCTGCCGGACGTGTTGCTGGACGCGCAGTTGGTGCTGCAGGTTTTTCAACCTTAGCTTCAACGGATTCAGCAGCAGCTGCAGGCGTAGCTTCGACAGCTTCTGCAACTGGTGCAGCTGGAACTGGTTGTGCTGGAGCAGCTTTTGCAGCTGCCGGAGCAGGAGCCGCTGGTCTAGCAGGTTTTACAGGTTTAGCAGCTTCATAAGCAGCAACACCATCTTTAACGAAAGTTTCGATGTGTTGCATAATGAAATTGATAGCCTTTGGTGAGTCGTCATTACCTGGAATAATATGGGTAACGCCGATTGGATCAGTATTTGTATCGATCAAGGCAACTACAGGAATGCGCATACGCATTGCTTCTTTAATCGCAGAGATCTCTTTTTTAGCATCAACAACAACGAGTGCTGCTGGTGGATAATCAAAATTGATGATACCGCCTACATTTTTTTCAAGACGAGCAATTTCTTTTTGGATCATGCTCAACTCTTTTTTCTTGTAGTGTGTTGTGCTTTTTTGCACGATGTCGCGCATATGAAGCAAACGGGTAACCGCTTTTTTAACTTGCTCATAGTTGCTTAAAGTGCCGCCAACCCAACGATTGATTACAAAGGGCATACCGGTGCTAGCAGCAGTTCTTTGTACAATTTCTTGAGCAGCTTTTTTTGTGCCTACGAAAAGTACTTTGCCGCCAATGCTGGTAACATCTTTAAGAAATTTACCGGCGCGTTCAAGAAGGAGCGCTGTTTTTGAAACGTCAATCAGGTGAATTTTGTTTTTTGCACCCCAGATAAACGGTTTCATTTTTGGGGACCAACGAGAGGTGCGGTGACCGAAATGGACGCCGGCTTCGAGCATTTTCTTCAAATCGACTGACATATAAATCCTTTAGCGGGTTTTACCTATTGTTTCTTGGGTTTGTCGCCAAACCACCCGAATTCAAAGAAACAAGCTTTTTTTAACGATGCAAATAGTCTATCAAAACCGCGATAATACGCAACTACGTTCCACAGCCTATCTCTATTAACTATCTCTTTTTTCCCCAATCACGGTGTTTGAAGCTATGGTTTTCATGTATTTTTTCCCAACCATAACCCCTACGAAAGCCCAGCCAATAGCTAAAGTAATGGAACAGGCTGATTGTATCGCAATGACGAAATAAGGGGCTTGAGTGGCAAGGATATTTAATGAAGACCCGGTTGTTTTAGCAAACGTGCGTCCAAATGATCCAATCCAGGCTTTTGACTTAAATTGGATATCTTTGACAGTTGGGATAAATAAAATTTCACGAAGCGGGTCGTTGAAGCCATAATTAAGGCCACGCATGATGACCATAACAATGAACAGGGTTGCTAGCTTAGGAGAGGCAATAAGGAGCAGTGCCAGAAGGATTGTAACGATAGGCATCAGCAGAAGGCATTTTTGTACGCCAAAGCGTTTGATCATTTGCGAGGTGCCAAAAATAGCGAACAATAGGCCGAGTGCCTGAAAAGTCCCGGTGTAAAATAGCATGAACTTACTCATGTCAACCACGTGGCTGTTTGTTTCAACGGCCATTAAAATGTGGAGTTGATAATCAATAATAATATTAATAACTTCGAAACTGAAAACAAGCCAAAAAATGCCGAAAACATACGGCTCAGTCAATACAATACGAAGGCCTTCAAGGACGCCTGTTTTCTTTTGGGACCGTTCATTTTTTTGATCTACTTTGTATGCAGCTTCATAACCATGAAGGTGGGATTGTGGAATCCAAAGTTTAAGCAAATAAACGCAATAAACTGCCATTGCTAAAAAAACTGCTGCAATAATAGTGATTGCTAGAATAGAGCTACTGAAGGTTGGCATAGTTTCTAACACAATCCAGCTGACAAAGGTAGTGAGCATGCCACCAACGCGTGAACATGCAACGATGAGGCTATATCCTTTGCTAGCGAAACTTGGCGTACTTACAGAGCTTACAAAACTCCAAAAAGTCCCAACGATGAGGGCCTGAAATAAATCCATGAAAATTTCAAAAACCCAGCCGACCAGTCGATAGGGGCTTGCCAGTGTATTTGAAACGCCATAAGCCGGATGAGTAAAGAGATAGGCAAAAAACAAGGTGAGTGCGACGTAAAAGCTAAGGACAACATAGACCGCTTGGTGTTTTTTAACACGATCAATTACTTTGGCGTAGAGCAGCATGGTTGGGATAGTGACTAAAATGCTAACCACTTTTGCATACGGTTCGTATTCAACTCCAACAAAAGCGACAAAAATAGATGTTTTTAACGAGCGTAAAATTGAATAGGCACCGATAACAAAGAAGAAAGCCATGCCAGAGAGTAACAGTTTAACGACGTCGTAACGTTCAAGGTCCAGTTTTTTTTCTAAATAAGCAATGCATGAGTTGCGCATAATGAGGAAATCCCCTTTCTAAGGCTTAAGTGGTCGCGTCAGTCGTCGCATCGTCTGACTGGCCAATAACTTGTTTGGTGTCAATGGCATTTTGTAGGGTTTTGCCAAGAAAATATACTAATATAAGCCATAAAAATGTGAGCCCAAAACTGAGTGTTAAGCTTGAAAGCAGAGCAAAGGCTGGCGTAGCTCCCTTAAGGGATACGTTGAATACCGAACCAAAACTTTTCGCAATGCGTGACCCAAAAGCATCAGTCCATGTTTTTGCTTTGAACTTAATATCTTTGGTGGTTGGGATATACAGTACTTCACGGGTTGGATGGTTAAGTGAATAATTGAGTGCGCGCAGGGCAACAAGCACCGCAAAAAAGACTCCCGCAGTAGGAAACAGATAGGTTATTATGAGCATGCCAAGGCACATGACAGGGAATATGAAGAGCGATAGTCTTGTGCCAATAAGGCGCAAGAGTGGCGTTGTGCCAAAAAATGAAATACCAAGCCCAATGAGGTTGAGTAAAAAGTAATAAAATGCATAATAACTGGTCATAGCGCCAACGGTTGGATTGCTTGCATCAGCATGCAGGGCGACCCACCAATCAAATATAACAATCATAATTTCGTAAAACGCTACCAAAGAAAAGATACCAAGAACATATGGTTTTTTAATCATGATAATGAGCCCGTCAAAAGCACTCATGATTGATGACCAGATGCTGCCATCATTGCGCGATTTATGAATTTCCAGTTGGTATGCCGCTTCATAGCCGTGCATAAAACTATCAGGAACACGTGTTACGAGCGCATAGATAGCGCCGGCTGCTGTTAAAAGCATTATGCTGCCAATGAAAAGCGCATTTGGTAAAAGCGTGTAATGATCACTGGTGCTGCTTGCTTTGATTGCTAAGTAGAGCAAGCCTGAAGCGACGATGCCACCAACCTTTGAACCTGATACAAAAAAACCATAATAATTTTTTGCATCTTTGGGGTTGTTTACGGAGTCAGCAAAGGCCCAAAATGTTGTGGAATAGAAAGCATCAAATCCCTCCATGAAAAAATAAAAGAGCCAACCAAGTACGCGGCTAGAACTTGCTGCTGTGTTGGCGATACCGTAGACGGGATGAGCTAAAAAATAAGAAAAAATAACACCGCCGACTGCGTGAAACAGTATAAAGCAGTAGAGCAAATGGTGACGCCGAAGCCAGTCGACTAATTTGGAATAAACTAAAATCAGCGGAATTACGTACAAGAGCGAATATAACTTAGCGTCAGGAACTAGATAAGCACCGACCATTTTAGAGAAAATAGCCATTTTGAGTGGTCGCCAGATAACTTGGCAACATGAGAGCAACAGAAACGTGAGCGATAGATAAAAAACTTTTTGCCTGAATTCAGGTTTAATACTCCAGAGCTTTTTGATAGAAAACGCTGACTGTTCCTGCATACGTTCCTTAGTCTTGAGGTTTATGAGAATTATAGTTGTTACAATGCTCAACGGTTCATGAAAATAATCTGGCTTAAATGCGGTTTTTTAACTGGTTTAAGTTCCCGCTATCATAACAAAAGAGCGCTATAATTACGAATGTATTTTTGCTTTTTTGATGATTACGAACGGAAGTATAGGGCGATATGTCCAAAAGTCAATTTTAACCGATTAAGAAGTGAAAATGCTTTCTTTTTGGATTAGGCGTTGTGGTAGGGATGCTGTACTTTTTGGCATGGTGCTGGTACCCTTGTGCCAGCAGTCAGTCCTCAGGATTCACGTAATAATCGAGTGAACAAACTATGAAACAGCACTACACTATGGCTGACCCTGGCTTCCTGCCGGTTTTGCCACTTAAAAATTTGGTCGCTTTGCCTAAAAGCATTATTCCTGTCGTTGTTGGCAGAGAAATTTCAATTCGTGCCATTGATATTGCAATGAAAGGCAATAAAGAGGTTTTTGTCACCGCTCAGCGCTCAATCGATATAGAAAACCCAACGATAGATGATGTGTTTCTTTTTGGTACGCGAGCAGTGATTGTTCAAGTTGCCCGTATGGCAAATGGCACCCTTAAAGTATTAATTGAAGGTATTGCACGCTCTGAGGTCGTTTCTGTTGAGCAAGCAGATGGCTTTTTAGCGGTAACTGCCCGTGATTTGGTTCCTAAGCCATTAACCAGCACAACTGACAATATGGCGCTTTTTCGCAATTTGTTTGATTTGTTCAGGGAGTATGTTGGGCTTAATGAAAAAATTTCTACCGAAGTTTTAACCCTCTTTCATGGCCTTGATGATCTTGATTATTTGTGCGATACCGTTGCGGTTCAGATGCACCTAGAATTTAGTGAGCGTCAGGCAATTTTAGAGTTGGTTGATTTGAAAAAGCGTGCATTATCGCTTTCAGTACAGCTTCAAAAAGAGATAGAAATTCTTAAAGCTGAAAAAAATATTAAAAAGCGCGTTCAAAGTCAGGTGGAAAAACATCAACGTGACTATTATTTGAATGAGCAAATGCGTGCTATTCAGCGTGAGCTTGGTCGCGAGGATCAGCAACAAGAGATTAATGATTTACGTAAAAAAGCAAAAAAATTAAAATTATCAGCAGAAGCGATGGAGAAGGTTGAGGCAGAGCTTAAACGTCTTGAGCAAATGCAAGCGACATCACCAGAGTCTGCCGTTAGCCGCAATTACATTGAGGTTTTGCTTTCAGTGCCATGGCATGCAACAGCTAAAGATTCTGTTTCTATGAAGGGCGCAGAAGAGATTCTCGACTCATCACATGCTGGTTTAAAAAAGGCAAAAGAGCGTGTAATTGAATTTATAGCAGCGAAAAAATTTGCAGGCGATAAATTGAAAAAAGCGCCAATTATTTGTTTAGCTGGTCCTCCTGGCGTTGGTAAAACGTCCCTAGGGCATTCAATTGCTGAAGCGCTCAATCGGCCGTTGATTCGTATAGCGCTTGGCGGTGTTCGTGATGAAGCTGAAATTCGTGGTCATCGTAGAACCTATATTGGTGCGATGCCAGGAAAAATTGTTCAGGGAATGCGCAAAGCCAAGGTTATGAATCCTGTTTTGTTGCTCGATGAAATTGACAAAATGGCGATGGACTTCCGAGGTGATCCTGCATCGGCATTGCTTGAAGTGCTTGATCCAGAGCAAAACAAAGCATTTAATGACCATTTCATGGAAGTTGATTACGATTTGTCTAAGGTCATGTTTATTACCACGGCAAACGTTATCGATAATATTCCATATCCATTGCTTGACCGAATGGAAATTATTTCGCTTTCTGGCTACACCGAAGATGAAAAATTGGCGATAGCGAAGAAGTTTTTAGTTTCGAAATTATTGGATGAGTACAAGCTTAAAGATACGCAGGTCGTGATTACCGATGCTATTCTTCGTCGTATTATTGACGAGTACACAAGAGAAGCCGGGGTGCGACAACTTGAACGTACAATCGCGAAGCTTATGCGTAAATCGATTCAGCAGCTGCTTAAGTCAAAGACAACCAAGCAGATTAAGGTTACTGATGCAATGCTTGAAGAGTGGCTTGGTGCGCCAGTCTTCCGTAAAGATGATCGACAACACAAAGATGCTGTTGGCGTTGCCTCGGGGCTTGCATGGACTGAAGTTGGCGGCGATGTTCTTGATGTTGAAGTTACTGTGATGAAGGGGAAGGGTGCCTTGACGCTCACCGGACAGCTTGGTGAAGTAATGCAAGAGTCAGCGCAAGCAGCGATGAGTTATGTGCGCTCATGCTCAAAAGAGCTAGGTTTAAAAGATGGTTTTTATGCTGATGTTGATATTCATGTGCACATGCCAGAAGGGGCTATTCCTAAAGATGGACCATCTGCCGGGATAACGATTTGTACAGCGGTGGTATCAGCACTTACAGGAATTGCTGTAAGGCCTAAGATTGCAATGACCGGAGAGATTACGCTTCGTGGGCGTGTTTTGCAAATTGGCGGCCTTAAAGAAAAGCTCTTAGCAGCAACACGCTTAGGGATTACTTCAGTTATTGTGCCAAAGAGCAATGCGCGTGACGTGCAAGAGTTTGCTAGTGAGCTTGATAAAGGCTTAAAGATTATTTATGCCGAGCATATGAGCGAAGTACTTGATGTTATATTGGCGAGCAAACCAAAGCCGCTTGCTGAATTAAAAAAAGCAAAAAAGCCCGCTAAAAAAGCAGCAACTAAAAAGCGATCTAAATAAAGAGTGATTTAAACAATGTTGAGCGCATCGTGTTTTCTACACGGTGCGCTTCTTTTTTTATCCAAGAAAAATTTGCTTGCTGCATAGCAAGGCGGTGTGCGGGATCTTCTAAAAGTGTTTTTGTCGCGGTAAAAAGCTCGCTACTATTTTTTACGGCTTGTGCAGCGTGATGATCTTCAAGTGCTCTGAGCGTGCTTAGGCAGTTTGCATGGTAGGGGCCAATAAGTGAGGGGATCCCCCATGCGGCAGGTTCAAGCAAATTATGCCCACCAACAGGTACAAAGGTGCCACCAAGGAAATAGAGCGTTGCGTATTGGTATAATTTAAAGAGTTCGCCAAAGCGGCAAACAATAATAATGTCATGTGTTGCCAACAGGCCGGTGATGCTGGTCGAGTCCATTTCATTCGTCCACACAGCTGTTTTATACCCCGTTGCTTGAGCATGAGCAATAAGTGCTTGCTGCCAATGAAAATGGCGTGGCACGAGTATTAATTTTAACATTGGTTGTAATGGTTTGAGCTTTTCAAAGAGGGCAAGGTGAATGGTTTCTTCGGTAGGGTGTATTGATCCTGCTAATAAAACTATGCCATCGAGCCTAATTTTTTCAACGGGCAAAGCCAGCCGTTTTTGAAAGACATTAAAGGCTTTGATATTGCCAAGGGTGATAACTTTAGGCGCTGCAATGCCTATGGTATCTATAAAACTGCTACGGTCTTCATCACTCTGCGCTAGAATGCTTGAGCAGCAGCTGAATAATAAACGGACGAGTGGGGCCAGGAGGCGCATGCGGTTTGTTGAGCGCTGGCTCATACGCGCATTTAAAAGAAACAGTGGAATTTTTCGCCATGCTGCCACAAAAAATAGGTGTGGCCACATCTCTGATTCAACGACAATAACAGCGTCTGGCTTAATGCGATTATAGGCCAGAAGCATGCATGGTAAAAAATCGTAGGGTAAGTAACTTACGCTATCAGCTGACAATTGTGTTGTTGCCATGCGGTGGCCAATCGGTGTGCCAATGGTTAAGTAGCACCAGCTGGCAGGCTGTTCACGCTTAATGGTCGCAATAATTTCTTGCAAGGCAAGGACTTCGCCGGCTGATACCGCATGAAACCAAAAGACCTTTTTACCGTGTGGGCTGGGGCTTAAAAAACCAAGACGCTCGCGCCAGTTATCTTGTTTGCGTCGTTGCAAGTGTACAATAATGAGTAGCACGATAATGCCAGGGAGCAAGAGTAGTTGAAGAAGCGTATAGCAAGCAGATGCAAGATGTGTCTTCACAAAAACGCCTAGGGCAGCAGGGGGACAATAAACATAATTCGTAGTGAGTCTTAAGTATATCGTGCTTCTATGACCTGCGTCTACTTGCGATTATCTAAAAAAAGTTGCCGTGATGCCAACGATGAGTGCGCATAAAATCAGGAAAAAAACAATGTTGTTCCATTCGGCTAGCGCCTGGACTCGACATTCTTTTAGCTCGTCAGTGGCTTTTTTCATATGCTGTAAGCGAAGGATGACATACGTTTGGAAAAAGAGAATAACGAGTGATAAAAAAACCAATAAGTTATAAACAAAATCAACATGGGTTAGGTTGCCAACATCAGGAGAGAAGCTATCAATAACCATTCTGAATAAAACTAAAATTGGCACTGTGGCGCCAACATACCCTAAGCGGGCGGTGTCTTTAATATCGATGAGCAAGCAAAAAAGGGCGATCAAAAACAAAACAAACATAGGGAAATAGAGCGAGATAAGGTCTCGTATGCCGACGTTGTCAAAAACAATAGCAAAAACAGCAACAGGGTAATCAAGCGTCATATTTTTATCATGGGGGCTCAATGTTGCTTGTGTGTAACCCGTATTGACCGTTGGTTTTGCTGCAATCCAGTTATAAACGAGATTTTGATCATTGATGATAAGGTTGTGATCGTTGCTGACAAAATAGAGCTCGCGGGCGGTAACATTCTTATTGGCTACAATAATATTGAGGCGATATTTTGAGATTGGGAAATTTTTGAAATCGAGTGCTGTCTTGATATCTGCTTGAATATGGTAACTAACTAAAATATCGTTACCAATACGTTTAATAATCGGGTCTGATTGAAACACAAGCTGCCCAGAGCCAAGTACTGCAGCATTTTGAATGGTGAAGCCACTGAGTGTTTCAAGTGATTCGGTACCGCTCTGGAATTTAAACCACAGGGTGCCATCAAAAACGAATCTATTTTTACTAAAT
>CAMBZK010000012.1 GCA_945872225.1 candidate division TM6 bacterium UASB124 | reverse complement strand
CAATGCACGCTGAGTAATGAGACACAGTTGCGCTATTGCACAAATAAATGCACTACTCCTATGCTCAAAAGTAAGGGTTGGTAGCGCCTCCATATGGTTGTATAGCTTTTGAAACATAATTACTACGTTATGAAAAAGCTCTAAATCCTCATTGCTCTCATGAACCATATTCATAATTGCGGCAAAAACCTTTGTTTTATCCGCACACCGTTCTGAAAGCTCAACAAAAGCGCTATGCCGATCCTCTATCTTGCCCTGCAGGGCAACAAGAAGTCCAATATGCTGCTCGCAAAATATTTCAAATGCCGCTTGCTCATCTGGAATTTCCGCCTGCATCATTCTTGAAAATGCTGTAGATAAATCATCAAAGGCTCTTGTATCTGTTGCTTCATCTGTGTCCGAACCATCATCACCAGCAGTAGCTGCCACCGCAACCGAAGGCACGCTAATACCAATGGTGAGCACAAGCAACAGTTTAAGAAATAATCTCTTGTTCATATAATCCTCTTGAAGTTAAGTAGACGTGCAAAAATTCTTGTAGAGCAGGATAATAACTAACTACTTAAAAAATGCAATATTCCATTTCTATTACATGGTTTGATTGGCAAAGCATTTAATAGCAAACTACAAGGCTTAACGCTTAAGCAACTGCTTTGCTTTTTTGCCGCTGATCCAACGTTCGTGTTTTATCAAGTGCTTAACTTGATACTCGGCAATATCTTTATCAAAAAATGCTGGCAGTTTTTTAAAGCCGGTATACAAAAAGCCCTGAAAGCCGATATTGAGGGGATAGAGCGCCTGCTGCACTGAATCAAGATTGTCCATGCGGTCATCGTAAAAAATAACGCGTGTTGGTTGCCAGCCAATTGCATCAAAAAAGGCACGCAGCACATCACCTTTAGAAAATACCCCAGCGTTAGACAAGATGCCTTTGGAGAACGTTGGGCTCTTGCCATTTTTTTGCAAGCCACTGAGTACCAGATCCTGATGTCGTGGAAATGCACCGCTAAAATCAATGCCCTGTTTTTGCAATGCTGCATAGCGGTGATTTTTCACACGTGGCGTACCACCAGCTTTAAACGAAGTAAGAGCAATGACTTTGATCCCACGCCGCTGCAATTGATGAATAATTCTTGGCAATTTTTGATCAATTAATCGATAACGGCGAGCTTCGTGAAAAATCGTTAGTAATTTTTTATGGCGATGAGGACCAATCGCCTGTGCCTGTGGTGAATGGGGGTTACTGAAATGTTTTATAGAATTTGTAGCGTGACGCTTTTTTTTATGCCCCAACATCCACGGGTCTTTATGCGTGCACATGACCTTTGCAAAGTCCAAAAGTACCAGCGTATGGCTATGATCTTCAGCACTTTTGGCCAACGCTTCAAGGGCAGCAAAATTATCGGTGGTAACAATTGAGCTTGATGCCCAGATCCGGGCGAAGCAGAAAACGCTCAAAGATAGTATCTTGCAATAATTGCGAAGCTGCGCCACCGCATGCCCTCCTCATAAGCTCAAAAGACTGGTAATGACCAGTTTTTAGCCTAGAGAAAAGTGCTATGGCTTGTACAGAAAGTGTGGCTTTAGAAATTTACTGCCTTGAAACAGAGTTGCCTTCATAGGTATTCATATAAATGATTATCTAGATTTTCCCGCTGAGCCTGCCGCCGTCGCTAAAGCTATGGCGTGCCAAGGAGCGCTGTTGGCCGACCTGCCTCGTCGTAGCCTTGGCGAAGACGGGAGTCCGTTAGGACGAGAAAAAGTGGGAGCTAAAACTTTTTAGATGCAACCTATTGTACCGCTCTTTCTTGGCCCTCTGGGCCGGCGCCCTTCGACAGGCTCAGGGGGAGCGGATCTAAGCAACGCAGGTCAAGCAAAAACATAGTTTCAAAAAAAGTCTAATTACTGCAAGAAGCCATCAAGTAGCATCGTCTTGGCGTTGTCAACCGAAAGACCCCTGCTTTGCAGGTAAAACAAATGCTCGCTACTGATGGTACTAACCGCAGCACCATGCTTGCAACGCACATCGTTTGCTTCAATTTCCAACTGAGGAACCGAGACAGCGCGCGCTTGCTTGCTCAACAAAATATTCTTGTTTGCCTGCTCAGCATTTGAACGTTGCGCACCAGGGTGAATGCGAATAAGGCTATTGCAAACCAATTTAGAGCTATCATCACAGATCGCCTTGATGAGCACGTTGCTGGTACTGTCACCAATAACATGATCTTGCAACGTGTGAAAGGTAATGCGCTGGGTATTTTTGGTAAGGCAGGCTGCGTGCATATCAACACGTGCGCCAGCGCCAAGAAGCTTTGCCGTGAGGCGCTTTTCAATAAGCGCTGCTGGTTGATCGGTCAGTGACTCAACCAAGCGTAATTTATACGTTACGATGCTGTTTTCGTACGCATTAATCGTAATTTCATGGCGAACAATTGGAGCGCTTGCCAATCCTACAGGATGAGCAGCACTGTTCGTTAAATCATCGATAATAGTAATCACGGTATCTCGGGCAGCATCAATAGTAATGGTCAGCGAGGTTGGCAAGATGCCGTCGACCATACAGTCTTTGATAGCTTCGCTGAGCACCAGATCAGTATTAACCGCATAGCGTAACATAACGGTACTCATCCAACGCTCCCTTCCATCTCAAGCTCTATCAAACGGTTCATTTCTACGGCAAATTCCATAGGAAGCTGCTTTACAAATGGTTCAATAAAGCCGTTTACAATCATGGTGCGCGCAGCATTTTGATCAAGCCCGCGGCTCATGAGGTAAAAGAGCTGGTCATCGCCAATACGGCTGACGGAAGCTTCGTGGCCAATGTCCACATTGCTCTCATTAATATCGATGTATGGATAGGTATCTGAGCGTGATTTACTGTCTAAAATAAGCGCGTCACACTGCACATATGATTTGCACCCTTCAGCACCAGCAAAAACTTTGACAACGCCGCGATAGCTACCGCGACCGCCATTACCACTGATGGATTTTGAAATAATGCGAGAGTGCGTGTTTGGCGCCTCATGAATAGCTTTGCCGCCAGAATCTTGCACTTGACCAGGAGTACTTGCCATCGCAATAGAAAGAATCTCTGCACGAGCGCCTGGCTCTTTAAGTACGACTGCTGGGTACTTCATGGTTACGCCACTACCAAGGTTAGCATCAATCCATTCAACCACTGCATCTTTGTAGGCAAAGGCACGCTTGGTAACCAAGTTGTACACATTGCGCGACCAGTTTTGAATGGTGTAGTAACGCACACGAGCACCTGGTAACGCGATAATTTCAACAACGGCACTGTGCAATGAGCTTGCTTTGTAACTTGGGGCGGTACAGCCTTCGATGTACGTAACACTACTGCCTTCATCGGCAATAATGAGCGTCCGCTCGAACTGGCCCATCTTTTCAGCATTGATACGGAAATAGGTTTGCAATGGTGCGGTAACGTGAACGCCTTTGGGAACATAGATAAAGCTACCACCACTCCACACGGCTGTGTTGAGCGCTGCAAATTTGTTGTCATTAAACGGGATGACGGTCCCAAAATATTTTTGAAAAAGCTCTGGGTATTGCTTAAGACCTGAGTCGGTGTCTAAGAAAATAACACCCTGGTCAACCCACTCTTTTTTCAAGTTGTGATAAACCACTTCAGATTCATACTGCGCACCAAGACCTGCAAGATGCTTTTTTTCATCTTCAGGAACACCAAGGCGATCAAAGGTATTTTTAATTTCTGAGGGAACCTCTGACCAGTTTTCAAACTGCTGTTTGGCCGGCTTGATGTAGTAATGAATATCATTGTGATCAAGCTTAGCAAGATCCGGGCCCCACTTTTGCATAGGACGCTGGGTAAAATTTTCAAGCCCTTTAAGACGTAGTTCAAGTACCCATAATGGTTCGTTTTTGCGTGCAGAAATATCGCAAACAATCTCTTCGTTAAGGCCAAGTTCTGCCTTAAATTCATAATTTTCTGGAACGGAAAAACCTTCTGGATACAGGTGGTCCTGTACCTGCGCATTAAGGGGCTGCTTAGACATAGATCACAATCGAAAAAAAGTAGAAACTATTGACCAAGCACCATTCTACCCGAAAAAGAGCCCCTTGGAAAGGGCCCCTGGAGCCTTACAGTTCACAGCTCAGCGGCTCAGCACACATGCGTAGCTGAAAAATAAGAATAGAAATCGCCGCCGGCGTCATACCAGGAATTAATTGCGCCTGGGCAATATTTTTTGGCCCGTAGTGGCGCAACTTACTCTGTAGCTCATTGCTCAAACCAGGTAGTGCTGCGTAATCAAAACTGGCAGGAATAATCAGTTGCTGGTACCGAACGGCTTTATCAACCTCTATGAGCTCTTTTTCAAGATAGCCAGCATATTTGACCTGGGCATGAACACTCAAGAGCGCTCGGCTAGAAAGTGCCGCAACGGGCAGGCCATCAGCAGAAAGCTTTTCTACCAGTAATGCCCGAGCAATGGCTTGTTGGTCTGCAGTAAAAACAACACTGTGCAGTGCTTTAAAGAGTTCACTTTGCGTGCCATGCGCATGAGCATGGCGCACGCTCGCTTCAATCACGCTCTTTTCATCTAGAAACTTTTGCCACAAAACATCATCGATCATCCCGAGTGCACGAGCATGAGGCATCAAACGCAAAAAGACGTTGTCTTGGCGCAGCACAAGGCGACGCTCTGCGCGGGAGGTAAACATGCGGTAGGGTTCGTCGGCACCCAAGGTGACCAAGTCGTCAACCATAACGCCGATATAACTTTCTTGCCGGCTAAGCACAAACGGCTCTTTGCCAGCAGCAAGCAACGCTGCGTTGATCCCTGCTAAAATACCTTGGCCTGCGGCCTCTTCATACCCCGTGGTGCCGTTAATTTGCCCTGCAAGAAAAAGTCCTTTGACCATTTTTGCTTCAAGCGTATGGGTCAGGTGTGTTGGCTGGATAAAATCATACTCAATCGCGTAACCGCACTTTGCAATCTCAGCGTTTTCCATCCCCTTAATCGAACGGATGTAGGCCAGCTGGACTTCAAGCGGCAGCGAGGTTGAAAGCCCTGCAGGATAAATTTCATTGCTGTCTGCGCCCTCTGGCTCGATAAAAATATGGTGCGATGGACGGTCGGGGTAGCGGCCAACTTTGTCTTCAATGGATGGGCAGTAACGAGGACCCGTACCCTTGATGTTACCGCTGTACAAGGCTGAAAGGTGCAAATTGCTGCTAATAATTTCGTGTGTTTTTTCATTGGTGTAGGCAATGAGACAGGGAATTTTTTCTTCGGCTTTAACCGGATCAAATTCATATAAAAAATCGAGAGGATCGCTCTCTTGTCGCTCAAATTGGCTGAAGTCCAAGCTCTCACGAACTAGCCGTGGCGGCGTACCTGTTTTGAGACGGCCAAGTGGGGCTTCCATTGCTTGTGCAATAGTGTCAGAGAGGCCATAGACGGCATCTTCACCACGTCGCCCTGCGCGATAACGAGTGCGGCCAACGTGGACAAGTCCGCGCATAAAAGTTCCGGTTGTCACGACAACGGCCGGAGCATGGTACTCAGTCCCATCAGCTATACGAACACCTGTAATGCGACGCTTTTGCTCAGATTGCCCCCGCTCTTCCACCCCTACGGGGCGCCCTTCGACATGCTCAGGGTGAGCGGAAACAACGATCTCTTCCCAGAGAATGGCCATGGTCATGGCAGAAATAATGGTCAAGTTTGGGGTCTGCTGCAGCATTTCAACCGCAAGCTTATTATAGGCGTATTTATCAATTTGTAAGCGCAAACCCTGCACGGCAGGCCCTTTGCTCGTGTTGAGCATGCGTGCCTGGAGGTAGGTTTTTGAACACAGCTTTGGCATCAGTCCGCCAAGCGCACTGACCTCAAAAACGATGTGCCCCTTGCCAAGCCCACCCACTGATGGGTTGCACGGCATGGAAGCAACTTTGTTTTCATCAAGGGTAAGGAGTAGGGTTCTTGAACCCATGCGCGCTGCAGCGTGAGCAGCCTCGATCCCGGCGTGCCCGCCACCAACGACAATGACATCAAATGTAGTATTCATGAGTTTTTAGGTAACCATAAAAAATAATTGTTTTGATTGAAAATACAGCCCCACAGTGATTCTACCGCATTTTAGAACTATTTCAAAGCAGCAACCCCATCAACCAAATACAGCTATCTTAAACATGCTTTTAAACCCATAAAATGTCCGCTATCTCAATAACCACTCAAACTGAATTTTTCTGTTTGACACTGTAAATACAACCAGTATCATGTCGTAATCACATTATTTTTGAAAAACAGAGACAGAAAAATGAAGACTTCAACACTATTAATTACTAGCCTTTTACTCGCAGTGCAACCATGTATTGGATTGGCTGCTACTAAAAGACTGCAACCCCAGCCCCAGTTTAGTGCTAGAGAACATCAACATGAAACCAAACAACTAGCCAGACGTAAATCAAACCCCGCTGTTGATGTTAATAATGTTAGCAAAAAAGTACCTAAATTAAGCTTATCAAGCAAAGCAACTCAGTTTTGCCCTGATGCATACTACTATTTTGAATATCATGTTCGTCATCTTTGCATACAACAACAGTCAGACCGTAATTGGCCAAAAGAGTTGCACCAATGCCTAAATTATTACTGCGAAATAATTATTAATCACTGCAGAGAAATGCTTAGTACTTACGTCAAGGATAAGTTCAAAAAGACTTTATGGAAAGAGCCTCCAAGAGCCCGCTTTGAACCATCGTTTTTCGTAGCATCGTACTCCTACAAAACAAACACTATTATTTTTAATACAAGGAAAGAAAGCCTTTTTGATCAGCTACTGAAAGCCTCAACACGGGAACAACGATCTCGTGCGCATATGCTAATGTGCCTTACGATTGCACATGAGATGGGACATTACCTACAAGATATCCTAAACATCCTCGACAAAAATAATACTGTTCCAATATTGCTATCTGCTTGGACCACACAAGAACATGCAGATGCTCTGCTTAATCAGTACGCAAGGCAAATAGCCTATTCACAAAAACTGGAATATCAAGCAGATGAGGCTGTTTTACTGTGCTATCCAGATGTCACCAGAACAGACCTTTTAAAAATGTTTGATTTTATTCGCCTATCATCAACATCAGAGCAAGCCACGCACCCCTATGACACAACAAGGGTGGACACAAATGATTTACTTGATTTTATTGAAAGCGCTCATCCTTCTGCAGAAGAGCGGTCAGAAAAACTGTGTTTGTTACTTGAGGATAAAGTTTCTCTTAGCAACTTCAGCCTTGGATTAAAGCCAATGGTACGAGAAGCTAACGCTAAAAAAATACCCCCTACATTAGAAAAGAGAGCAAGGAAACCTAAGCGGTTTTTTTGCTTATAAGATCCATGCAGCAAGTAAAAAGCCCCGCCAAATTTGACGGGGCTTTTTACTTGAATTTGATGTTTTATTTTTAATAGCCAAGCAGACGCCAATACCAGGCAGGGCGAGAATCAGGCACTAAACCTTCACCACCGTCGACACGACCAGCTCCAGCATGGTCTGCTCCGGCCCCCGCGCCTGCACCACCAGCTGTTGTTCCTACTTCAGCGGCGGTTGCTAGCATTGCTGCAATTTCTACTTCCTCACGAGCTTCTTCCTCTTCAGCTATTCGCGCAGCTACAACAGCACGTAGATTAGCATTTTCTATTAGAGCGCAAGACAGCACACCCCACTGAGCAGCAGAACGAGCTTTTTTGTCCTGTCGAGCAGCAAGGATTTGCTGCTGAGCGTGCAAGCTATATTTACGAGCGAGTCTTTGCCAGTTCTTTGAGCACCGCTCTTCTACACCAACAGCGCCACTTCCAGCACCCGCAACGGCACCATCATCGCCAGCGGCACAAGTAGTTGCTTCTCCATCCAGAAAAGCTCCCATATCTGCACCCGTAGTACCCAAACCTTCAAATTCCTCAGCCAAGTCATCACTCGTCATCGTAGGCGCAGATCTTCGGTGAGTAGGTCCTTCTTCAACCGCTTCAGCTGCACGTGCAGCCATAATGACTTCTAACGCTGGGTCATCTTGCGTAACCATTATACTTTTTATCCCTGGCTCATAGGCGGCTACAACAACAAGAATATTACACGCGGCAGGACGAGAATACTGTGTTTGAGTTTTTTTCGAGCTAGACGATATTGCGCCAGCTCCATTCATGTAACCAGCAGCTAAAAAAGAAACACCTTGTGCAAACTCACGAGGGAGATCGATAATCTTAACGTCATTTGAAGCCAATTCAAAGCATCCTAGGGGATAAGCCTCTAATCCCTTTGCTCCAACACCAAAACCTTGAACATCCTTAAATTGCACCGGCTGAGGTTGATTGTTAACAAAGCAAAGCGTTACAAAATCAGCACCTGTTGCACTCTGCAGACTTGCGCTTGCACAAACGATCAGTGCAAGATGCGCTAGCAATATTTTAAATCGTAGAACCATATCTTTCTCCCTTTTTATGTTTCAACCACAACAACTTGCTAAACAATACCAACAATCTATCAAAATTATCTAGCTAACGGAATCAGGTAGTGCCAACTGGATTCACCATAATAAATCCACCTTCGCCTTCTTCATCGCCTTCTGCCAGGTCAACAAAAGCTTCTTCCCCCTCACCCGCAGCAGCTTCTACTGCATGATCTACATCAGCCGCAGTTGGCGTTGGTGAACGACGAGCAGCGGCAGAACCACCTTCTGCGCCAGCTCCAGCAACAAGGGAAGCATCGGGAACAGAATCACATGACATCCGCGCCGCTACATATGCCGCAATATCGATGTCATGCTGAACGGTAACAACTATCAATCCACCCGCTGTACGAAAAGCACAAATAAAAATATTGTTCTTTCCTCTGCACGGCTCATCAGTTGCCTTAGATTCTGGCGCAGAACCACCAGAACGCGTCCATGTTATTTTGTTAGGCACAAAATCAAACTTCCCCTCTACCAAAGGGCCTGGGGGCAAAATAAAGTTATCAATGGTTGTTTGTTTATTCTGAGCAAGACCCCAACGCTTTACAAAAGAAGCTACCACGCCACTAAAAGCAAGGGGCACGTCGGTCTTATTTGCAAAATAAACAGTAAAAAGAGGCGGCGCATCAGGAACAGTTGCAGCATGGCCAGCGGTATGTATGAAGAGCAGCAAAACAACAAGTACAAACATCAGATTATCCTTAATTTATTACATTTCAGCGCAATGCAAATAACCAAAAAATCAATCTTTAAAATTAACTTAAAAATCCTACGTACGCCTTTCCCCAGCAAGCACTCCCAGAAAAACGGTAGGTGCCGGCAGCAGAACATTCTCCACAAAGCTAGCAAATTTATCCCCATAGCTATTATTAAGTTCAATTTTTAATGTCTCAATGTGTCCAAGAACTTTCTCTGTGATACCTTCAAACCCATGTCGCCTTACCCCTTTCCCAGAAACGCCAAGCGTCAAATTAAATAGCTGGTCATCTGGCACATCTCTTGGAACAATAACGGCACTTTTTTGAGCAATCACAACATATCGCCATTCATCAGTCGCAAATGCTTGATACCCTACACGTATTTGCATATCATACTGGTTTGAAAATAAAATTTTTACTTCCCGCGCACTAAGCGTGCTAAGCAAAGAGAGGGACAGCAAAAAAAGAAGCTTTGCTATAGGCAATCGAATAATCGTAGCCATAAAAAATCCTTACTTATACTTTACACTCAGCGCATAGGTAACCCTTAGAAGCCAACCTTTTAAAGCCCTGACAAGCAGGGCTTTAAAAGCGTTCGAAATCATCGTACCAATGGCTGCTTTTAGAATAAACAAAACGCGCTATTCATATGTTTTAAAAAGCTCTATCGCCTGTTTGCTCACCACCGCATGGTCAACCATAGGCTTTGGATAGGGCTGGCTTGGCTGTACCGAAGTTTTATACCAGTCATGAATATGAGCCGGCGATAATCTGGCAAGCTCTGGCACCCACTGTTTGATGTAGCGGCAATCCGGGTCAAAGTTTTTTTGCTGCAGCCAGGGGTTAAAAATACGGAAATACGGCTGTGCATCGCAACCGGTCGACGCTGCCCACTGCCAGTTACCGTTGTTCACCGCAGGATCATAATCAACAAGCTTGATCGCAAAATACTGCTCACCCATGCGCCAATCAATGTGCAAGTCTTTGACCAAAAATGAGGCGACAATCATCCGCACCCGGTTATGCATCCACCCTGTTTGATTCAGCTGCCGCATGCCGGCGTCAATAATCGGAAAGCCGGTGTCGCCAATGCACCAGCGCCTAAACTTGCGCATATTATTATCCCACTTGATGTGCTGATATTTTTTATTGAACGCATGCCCAAAAACGTGTGGACCATAGAAAGCGACATGCGTAAAAAAATCACGCCAGTAGAGCTGCTTGATCAAAGTATGCCCTTTGCCAAGGGCACCAGTGATGGCGTGGTAAACCTCGCGCACTGAACACGTACCAAACTTAAGATGCGCAGCAAGCCCGGTTGTTCCAGCAACTGCCGGAAGATCGCGCTCTTGTTCATAGTTTTTATAGCGATCAAGATGGGCCAGTATTTTTTTTGCTTCAGCCCTCCCACCACGCGCAAAGATATCGTCATTGCGCTCGTCTAAAATACTTTTAAGCTCAACTTCTTTTCGGCTGACCGTCCCATAGTTGGTGTGCTTGTTTTGCTTTGGTTCAGCAACAGAGATCATTGATGCGTGGTTAAAGTAAGGGGTGAAAATACTGTACGGCGTACCATCTGTTTTACACCCCGCTGCAGGGGGATTCAAAAGCGCGTCATCATAGGCATGAAAATCTACCCCAAGCTTTTTACACAAAGCAGCTAGCGCTTTATCGCGCTTAATGCTGAAGGGCGTGTAATCGCTATTCACAAACACCGCCTCAATGCCTGATTCTTTAATAATGGTCGCGACAACATCGATGGGGTCGCCATAAAACAGATGGAGCTTGCCACCTTTTGCAGCCAACTGCGCGGCAAGATCATCAAGTGACTCCAGCATAAATTGCAACGCGTTGTTACTTTTGTAATGATTCTCGTTAGTGACCTGAGCAGGGTCAAAAATAAAACAAGGCACAACGTTTTTTGATTCTGCTAGCGCAGCAAGCAGTGCCGTATTATCGGCAAGACGCAAGTCACGACGAAAAATAAAGAGTGATGTTGTAAGCATAGTTATGGTACCGTTTTAGTTACTGATAAGAGTTTGACCGCTTCTTGACCAGCGGAATTTGGTAGTGCTATAACACGTTTGTATTTTTATTACATGAAGCAAGGAGATTTGTACATGAGTTTTATTAAGGCGCTTTTGCATCGCCTCATTCAAGCAGCCATCACGCTAACACTTTTACCAGTAGCAATAATAGCCGTACCGCTTAACAATATCTATGACTCACAACCAATGTACAACCATTTTTGCACCGATAAAGTCTACCACAAGCACAATGGCTTCGAAATGCGATTCAGTGTCTCGCCGCTGTACCAGCACTCAAACACGGCGCGCAATGCTGATGGCATTAAAGTGCCCGGTGGCGATCGCCTTGGCGAATGGAACTTTTTTGGCCTCTTTTTCGATGATGGGCTAAGCTCTGTTGGAGCAACTAGCTTGGCAAGTAAGCCGATTACTGGCACACAGTATACTAATTTAAGGGCATCGCAAAATGCGATTTTTGATGTACTGAAGCAAAATGCTGTAACAGATACAACCAGATATCGCTTTGGCCCAACAGCAGCGGCACCAGTTTTTGGAACAGGAGCTGCATCAGACTTAACCAGTAAAACAAATTTCTCAAAGCTCAAAGCGCCCTTTGCTTACGTTTCAGTGCCAACCAGCTACGAAAAAATTGGGGTGCGCGGCCAAATGACCCTAGAGCTTGGCCTTGGCCTTGGCCTCTCGGTCCGTGGTGGCGCTGTCGATATAAAAAATAAACCGCGACAATTTAATCTTGAAGCTCTACTTGCTGCCGATCTAATAGCAGATTCTACAACCGCCCCAGCTAAAGATGCGAAAGCAATCTACAGCGCCCTTTTTGCTGACCAAAAGCCCCGCAACGACATCGCCGACGAGCTCAATTACAACCTGAAACTGTTCCACAAAAGCTCGCCAGAAGACCTGCACGCACAAATCCACTGGCACATGCCTATCGATTTTCGTGAGAAAGACGGCGACATCGGCGTGACAATGGTCCCCTATGTTGCCTTGGGTGCCTGGATACCCCTCTCTGAAAAATTCGATCAAGACAACGCTTTTGCCGTCCCCGTCAGCAATATGCAGCAAAGTTTTGGCCTAACGGCAGATGCTGCCATGGGCTTTGACTTCCCGGTCCTACCCGCTTCAGCAAATGGCAAGCAGTCCTTTGGGGTAAGCTTTGGCGGTGGCGCCCTCTTTTTTGACGCAAAGATTGATACTGACCAGCGCTTCCCATCAAGCGAGCTCCAACAGGGCTTAATCCCTTGGAAGGTAGGCAGCGTACGCCGTACTCCTGGTGCCACCTGGTACCTGAACACCTCCTTAAAAGCAGAGCATTTTGTTGAGGGGCTCTCGGTCTACACCGATTTTTGCTACACCCAGCACTTAAGCGATAGCATCGAGCTGACGGAGCGTGACCCTGCTAAAAAAGCCGAATTCCAGAAAGGTGTTGCCCGCACCCAGGACGATTCAGGCTGGAAAAACCAGCAAATCAGCGTTGGTTTTAACTATGCGATTACCGATAATATTGGCCTGAGTGCCGCTGTCCAAGGGCATATCAGCGGTGTTCGGGTATACCGAACAACAACCCTACTTGGGGGCCTCACCGTTACATTTTGACAATTGGCCTAGAATCATCTAAAATGATGGTCTAGTGTAGAGATTTAAAACAGAATACCTATTCTCATTGCAAAGGCGGAGTTTGGTTACTATGGCCAAGAAAAAATTTAATATTGAAATTCAGGTTACTGGTAACCTTGAAAAGAGCCTAAAACAGTTCAAAAAGAAACTTGAGCGCGAAGGCGTTTCACGCGATATGAAGCGTCAAGTTTACTTCGAGCCGCCAACACAGAAGAAACGCAAAAGACTTATGCGTGCTGTAAAAAATAACATGATCAAGATGTACGAGAGCCAACTCTCTTAATAAAGGCTTCTACGCTACATGTCACTATCAAATGTTTATGAAGTAAAGAGGGAACGTCGTAAGTCCCTCTTTCTTCAAGAGTTTTCCTCTTTATTCCAAGAGCTATTGCGCGAAGAACCATCGCTTATCGAGGTCTTTGTCTCGAAAGTAGATTTGTCTAACGACACTGGCATTTGCTATGTCTACTTTGCGACAATCAGAGAGCCTGGCGAAGAGGTTTTTGCTAAAGCGCTTGAAACACTCAAACTCTACAAGCCATCGCTGCGCAAAGCTTTTGCGAATCGCCTCAAAACACGTTACGCTCCAGACTTGCTCTTTGTTTACGACAAGGCTAAAGAAAAAGAGCGACGGATCAACGAATTACTTGATAAAGTCTCTGAGGATTTATATCCCGGTGGCATATCACCAACCAATAAAAAATAGCTGAGCTAAGCATGAGCGCAGAACAAACGACTGTTGTTCCGGGTGCAAAAACCAAGCACCATGCGCAGACTATATCGCACCAACTTGCTGCCGTTATTCAAGCTGAAGCACAGGCGCTTCTTACCCTCAGCAACACGCTGCCACCTTTTGCCAGTCTTTTGGTTGATTTAATTCTTGCGACCACCGGCAAAATTGTCTTTTCTGGCACTGGTAAATCTGGGCTTGTAGCAAAAAAAATTGTTGCCACCTTTTCAAGCCTTGGCATCCCGTCATTTTTTCTCCACCCTACCGAAGCTGTTCATGGCGACTTAGGGTCTGTTCAGCCAGGCGACCTCTTTATTGCTCTTTCAAAAAGTGGCACTGGTTGGGAATTTGAATACATTCTGCCCGTATTGCGCTCGCAAGGAATTCACACCACACTCATCTGCTGCCGCCAAGGAAATATTACTGACCTGGTTGACCTTGTTATGCTCCTGCCTTTTGACCAAGAAGCTTGCGTCTTAGGCCTTGCACCAACCAGCAGCTCCACGCTCATGCTCGCCTTTGGCGATGCCCTTGCCGTCGTCGTCAGCAGCCAGCGGCAATTTTCAAAACAAGCATTTGCACGCAACCACCCCGCAGGAGCTTTGGGGAAAAAATTGCTCCTTACCGTTCGCTCGTTTATGCTCACTGGCGAGCACCTACCATTTGTTAAGCCAAACACCTTATTTCGGGATGTCCTAGTGCACATCACCGCTAAAAAATGTGGCATGGGGATTGTCGTTGATGAGCAGCAAGAGCTCATTGGTGTTGTCACCGATGGCGATTTACGTCGCGCCTGTGACGAAGGGCCAGTTGTATTTGAAAAAACGGCAATAGAAATCGCCACAAAAAAACCCAAGGTCATCTCGCCTGACATGCTTGCCTATGTTGCGCTGCAAATGATGGAAGATTTTCACATCACCTCGCTCGTTGTGAGCGAAAATAACCGCGTTGTCGGGCTTGTACACATTCATGATTTAGTCAAAGCAGGGATTACCACATGATACTGGCTATTATCTTTTTATTTGGCCTTTGCTGGGGCTCGTTTTTAAATGTTTTAGCAACACGCATACTTCACCACCGCAAATTTTTTACCAAGCGCTCTTATTGCCCTTCTTGCAAACACACCATTGCCTGGCAAGATAATCTACCACTGCTCTCATTTTTACTGCTTCGTGGGCAATGTCGGCACTGCAAAGCACCTATCTCGTGGCTTTATCCAGCAACAGAGCTAGTCACCGGACTTCTCGCGGTAAGTTTGTACGCCGTCACAGCAGAGCCGCTCACCTATGCGGCTTATGCACTTTTTTTTACCGGCCTTGTTGCTGCCACACGCACTGATCTTGAAGCTATGCTCATTCCACAACTGTTCAGCCTTGGGCTTATTCCTCTGGGTTTAGTTGCTGCATGGTTCGGCTTGATTCAAATATCATTTCTAGAAAGCATACTTGGCAGCTTAGTCGGCTATGGCGTTTTATGGCTTATTGCACAACTGTTTTTGAAAATCACCAAACGTGAAGGCATGGGCGCTGGTGATTATGATTTGCTCGCTGGCATTGGCGCATGGATTGGTCCTGTTGGCGTCTGGTTAACGCTTATGATCGCATCATCGGTTGGCACACTGCTTGGCATTATTTATTTGTATGGCACCAAACAATCACGTAGCTTACGCATACCATTCGGTCCGTTTCTGGCACTGGGTGCAATTGCATACCTATTTTTTCATAGAACGCTATTGTCTTTGCTTATGTTTCCATGATAAGGTGTTTGACATATTCTGGCGGAAAAAGGAGCCAGAAGTAGGGAGAAAAATTAAGGGCCTCTGAAACAGAGGCCCTTAATTTTTAATACA
>CAMBZK010000011.1 GCA_945872225.1 candidate division TM6 bacterium UASB124 | reverse complement strand
AAAGCGCTTGTCTGCGATAGAAGATCTTGGCGGTATCACTACGTTGTGCACCGATAAAACAGGGACCCTTACCGAAAATAACTTATTGGCTATTGCTGTTTACGGTGATGAGCAGGAAGTTTTTAGCGCTGCAATCAACGTTAATCAGCAGCTGTTGCTTGACCGCAAAGATGCGGCACGCTCATTTGATGAGGCACTGGTAAAAGCATTCACTGGAACCTTGTCAATCCCTGTGCGGTTGCTGTATTTGCCGTTTGATCATGAACATTACTGTGCGCATGCGTTGACACAACAAGGTCCTGAAACTACCGATGCAATCGCTTATATCAGAGGCGTTCCTGAAAAAATATTCGATCGTTGTCAGGGGGTTGATAAAGCTCACGCTATGCAATGGCTTCACGTGCAAGGAATGCAGGGGCGGCGGACGCTTGCTGTTGCGACAAAAAGGGTTGATCAAGCGCTTTCTGCTGAACAGTTAATTCGGTTGTCTAATTTTTCACTGCTTGGCATGGTGGCTTTTGAAGACCCCATCAAAGCATCTGTGCCAGATGCTATTAAAAAAGCGCAGGCACTTGGCATTGACGTCAAAATTATATCAGGGGATACGGCTGAAGTTGCTGGTACTGTTGCCTATCGGATTGGGCTAGTTAGTGACCCCTCAATGGTGGTTACTGAGGCCATGTTGCAAGAAGCTCCCGATGATGACCGACTTGCCATGTACCAACACAATGCCGTGTTTGCTCGCATGTCACCGCATCAAAAATACGATTTAGTCCAGGCACTTGAGACGCAAGAGCAGGTTGGGTTTATGGGCGAGGGGATCAATGATGCTCCCGCGCTGAAAATGGCTCATGTGGCGTTAGCAGTTGATAATGCTACCGATATTGCCAAAGATGCAGCGGATCTTATTTTACTTGATCGCAGCCTTGGGGTTATTGTCGACGGCATAGCAGAAGGGCGAAGGATTGTTGCCAATACGATTAAGTACATCCAACTCATGCTTATCTGCAACACTTCTAATTTTTACTCGATCGCCATTGCTTCACTATTGATCGATTTTTTGCCAATGACACCGCTACAAATTCTTTTGGTGAACGTGCTCTCAGATTTTCCCCTTATTGCGATAGCTACTGATCACGTGGTTATTGACGATATCGCCAAGCCGCAGCAGTATAATTTCTCCTGCATTTTGACCAAGGCTTTGGTGTTTGGTATTACTGGCAGCTTCTTTGATTTTGTTGTTTTTAGGGCATTTTACACGCAGCCACAGATGCTGCAAACGGTTTGGTTTATGTTTAGCATCTGTTCAGAATTACTGATGTTTTATGTGATGCGCACCAAACGGTTTTTTCTCTTTGGCCATCGTCCATCAACACCGCTCTTGCTGTTGAGCCTTTTGTCTGCGGTGATTACCATTCTTTTGCCACTAACATCGTGGGGGCAAGCATTTTTTGGCTTTGTTGCGCCATCAATGAAAGAGTATCTGTTTTTCGGGGTGCTCTTGGTTTTATGGCCACTGGTCATGGAGCTAGTAAAAATATGCTATCGCATTGGCCAGTCTTGGTTTGCAAAAGAGTATGGCTGGCAGCATACGCGTTAGTTGCTTTAAGTATAATTTTTTGTATGCTTTCTGTCGGACAAAAGCGCATTAACTACTGACGAAACAACCTATCTGACGGCTTGGAACAAGCATGGCAACACCGATAAAAGCAGCAGCACGCGTTAAAGAGCAACCAGAAAACATTCGTAGCATGGTTGCGCCTGGGGCAACCGATGATGAATTTCGAGCGTTCATGTATTTGTGCAATGCATATAATCTTGATCCTTTAAAAAAAGAAATTTACTTCATTAAATATGGTGGCAAATCCACGATCATAACGAGCCGCGATGGCTACTTAAAAATAGCCAATGTGCACGACGAGTTTAATGGCATGGAAAGCGACGTTGTCTATCAGGGGGATGTGCTGACCAAGCGTGAAGATGGCAGCTTGCACATTGCCTACGGCTCCGAGCATCTGGCATTTGACAAGACTAAGCTGAGCGGCGCGTTTTGTAGCGTCTTTCGCAAAGACCGTTCAAAAGCAACGACCGTGTTTGTCAGCATCAAAGAGTACTATAAGCGTGATGCGCCTATCTGGCAGCAGTATACCAACGCCATGATTCTTAAAGTTGCAGAAGCCATGGCGCTTAAGCGTGCCTTTGCAATCAGCGGCTTGGTCACCAAAGAAGAGATTGAAGAGAAAGAGCAGCTATCTGATGACGGTGCATTGTAAGCAAGGCTTTTTCTGTAGATAAATTTTATATGCAAAAATAGAGTAGGATTAAAATGGTTTTTATAAAAAAACAGGCTGTAGGGATACTTTTGTTAATGGCTATCTTCTCGTTGGCGCAGGCTGCTACGGCTTTAGAGCAGGATAGATTTTTTCGAGCAATTGAAGCAGGAAAATTTCCTATTTTTGCTAACTTGATCAAGGAACATCCAGTATTAATTTATGCTACAAATGGCCAGGGTCAAACAGGGTTCATTTTAGCCGCAAAGCTTGCGCATGAAAAAATGGCATTAATGTTGGCTTATCTTGGTGCTGATGTTAATGCTCAAGATAATCAGGGCAATACAGGGCTTATGCTTGCTGCAGAACAGAGTCATACTAATACAGTGAAAGGCATTATTTGTTATTGTGCTCGACTTGACGATGCTTTGACAAATAATCAAGGTAAAACTGCTGCAATGTTAATACAAGAGCAAGACATGGCGGATTATATAGGCCGTCATCGTTATCAAAATAAAATGAAGCGTGGTATTGAGCAACAGGCTTTGCATTATGGCTTAGCTGCTAATAACCTACCACCACAGCACAATTAATGATTGGAGTTTCCCTATGTTGCTTGCAAGAAGTGTAATATTTGCATGTTTGCTTATGGCTGCGATGCCAGGAATTTCATGCGCATCAACAAGCTCGCAAGCCTTTTTTGAGGCTGTTCAGGCTGGTGATGAAAGAGCTGTTTCTGCGGGTATAAAAAATAATCAGTTGCTCATAAATGCTATAGAAGACAAGGGGCGAACGCCACTCATTGGTGCTGTTATTGCTGGTGACCTTGGCCTGGTGAAGATGATATTGCGAGATATTGCCAATAATGATTTTTATGCAGTGGATGAGGATGGCTTCTCTGCTATGAGTTATGCTGGCATGCTTCGTGATGAAGATCAAGGGATTTCCCAAGCTTTGCTTTGTGCTGAAAAGTCTATGAGCAACAGAGTCAGTGCGAACTCTGTTTCCGAAGGGTGCGAATTTGTACGGTTTAGACAAAGAGCTATGGCCAATGTAGCCAGCCCTGTACCAGCGCCTGTTAAAACAGAGCAGCGGCGACGTCAAATCATTAGTGATGATCTAGATGTTGTTGATCTTATGCTAGCTGTTCAGAATGGGAATATAGCGACGGTGGAAGCTTGCATAGACTCTGGCGTTGATCTTTCCGGGCAAAACGATCAGGGCCTTACACCCCAGAAATTAGCAAAAAAAATACTGAATGATATTGTTCAAGTATTGCCAGAAGGGATTGCCGAGGCAAAGAAATACCGCCACATAATACAGATGCTAAAACCACGAAAATCTAGAGCGTAGTAGTCGTCAGATTGACCTTTTAGAGGATCTACGGCAAACTTTGGGGATCTATTAGTTCCTAAACCGCTGTGAGAAAAACTCTATGAAGCTATCGCTTGCCTGGATATTTGACCATTTGAATGCTGACTGGCGCCAACAAGATGTCGATCATATTTATCGACAATTTAATCGCATCACCGCTGAAATGGAGGGCGTGCATCACGTCAACCATGATCTGTCAGAGTTCTTTTTTGGTACGCTAGGAGCTACTCAAGGGACTCATGTTGAGGTTACTCTTCCAGAGCTAGGCAAGACCATGCAGATGCCAGCCAGAACGGTCCCGCTCGCTGGTGCATTGCTGCTTAAGAAAAATGGGACCGATTTTACATGGGCAAGCCACGCTGATTTTAATGGCGAAAAAGAGGGCGCTCTACCGCCATTTGATGTTGCTCCTGAGCTGATACAAGGTGGCTGGCGTGCCCAATGGCAGGCACAAGACGTTCTTATTGAAGTCGATAACAAATCAGTGACTCATCGTCCAGATATGTGGGGCCATCGCGGCTTTGCGCGTGAGTTCAGCGCTTTTTTGAACCTCCCACTCAAACCAATTGAAGATTTTTTAGCAGCGATTCCTGCTACGGCGTTTCCTCAAGCAAGTACTAAATCGGCGACTATGCCCATTAGTATTGCCATTGAGGCGCCGCAAGCATGCTCCCGCTTTACAGCGCTCTATGTGGACAATGTGGCGAATAAGCCATGCAATTTATTGATTGCAAGCCGGCTCCTCAATATTGGCGCTCGTCCCATGGATGGCATTATTGATGCTACCAACTATCTCATGCATGATTGGGGTCAACCAGTCCACGCGTACGATGCTGACACTATTACTGACGGTGAACTGGTGGTGCGCATGGCTCGTACAGGTGAGCGTATGAACCTCCTGGGGGGCTTTGAAGTGACCCTTACAGAGCAAGATACCATTGTTGCTGACCGTGTAAAACCGCTTTGCCTGGCAGGTGTGAAGGGTGGCTTAGAGAGTGGTGTTGCTCCTACCACGAAGCGCATGTTGTTTGAATCTGCGACCTGGGATGCTGGCATTATTCGTCGCACGGCACAACGACTTAAAACGAGAACTGATGCATCGGCTCGTTATGAAAAAACCCTTGACCCAGAGCAAACTACGCAGGGTTGTCAGCGCTTTATTGCCCTGCTCAAGCAGGTCGGTATTGCCCATACTCATGCACCAGCGATTGTCCAGCTTGGCACCAGTTATGTTCCCCAAATTATTACCGTTGAGCACAGCTTTTTGGAAAATCGTATCGGCATGGCCATTGCGCATGATGTTATTATAACATTGCTGACACGCCTTGAGTTTGGCGTAGCGTTCGATGGAACAACCTACCAGATAACCGTACCATCATTTCGTGCCAGCAAAGACGTAAAGATTAGAGAAGACATTTTAGAAGAAGTAGCCAGAACTTTTGGGTTTGACAACATAGAGCTTACCTTGCCGCCGATAACGCGTACGCCATTTTCGTTGCGGGCTATTGATCGCTTGTCGCGCACGAAGCACTATTTTGTGCGAGCTGCTCGCATGGTCGAACAGCAAAATTATGCGTTGGCTGATCAGCTGTTTTTAGCACAAATTGGCTATGCTCCAGTAGCACCAGTTGCGCTTTTAAACCCTGTTTCTGAGCACTATAGCACCATGATCAGTTCCCTTATTCCTGGCCTGCTAAAAAATATTATTGAAAACCATGTGCACCATGACTCGTTGGCATTTTTCGAATGTGCACGCATTTGGTCGATGGTCGATGGGCTGCCTTGTGAGCAACGATCAGTTGCTGGTTTGTACTTCAAAAAGCGCCAAGACGTTGATTTTTACGCGTGCAAAGAAGAGGTGCAACATCTATTTGCCGAGCTAGGGTTTGCTAGCGCTGCTGTCTCGTGGCATAAAATTCATGATAACGTGGCCCCGTGGTATCATCCCCATCAAACCGCTGCACTGTCGTACGCTGGCAAGCAGATTGGCCTGCTTGGCAAAATAAATCCAGCGTTTGTGGCCGGGCTTGGTATTGATGCTGCTTTTGATGCGGTCTGCTTTGAGCTTGATGGTGATGTTATTCGCCAAGAGCCACATGCGCCATTCTTATATAAATCAGTATCAAAATTTCAAGATACCTTTGTTGACTTGAGTCTTATGGTGCCTCGTCAATTGCCGGCTACTGATGTTATTACTGCGATGCAACGTGCAAGCCAGTTGATTAGTAGCATTGAACAAATTGATAGCTTTGATAATAAAGCATGGCAGGATGCACGTGCGTTGACCTACCGTTTGTGGCTAACCAGCTATGACAAGACGCTTGAAAAACAGGATATTGATGCGGTATGGACTGCCGTTACTGAAACTATTAAAAAACTTGGCGTAGAGATACGCGTATAATTTATGAATGCATTATTAGCTTTTTTAGTCATTTTATTTGTTGATCGCTTTTCAAAGGCATGGGCGTTTCAGATGCTTGCCGACAAGACCCTTGCGCCATTTTATGGCTGCAACATCGTGCTTACCTGTAATAAGGGGATTAGCTGGGGCATGTTTGCCAGTGATAGCGACATGGCTTTCTATCTACTGACCGGCGTTATTGGGGTGACGATTGCTGGCTTGCTTTATTATACCGTACGACGCGCGCTGCGCTTTCAATCTATAATTTTTGAAACCATTGCTCTGGTTGGCGCGCTTTCAAATCTTGTTGACCGCTTTTTTTATGGCGCTGTTATCGATTTTATTCAGCTCTATGTTGGCCCGTACTCATTTCCAGTATTCAACGTTGCTGACGTAGCTATTTGTATTGGTGCTGTAGGCATGCTGTGGCATTCCTGGCAAAAAGAGCAGCATGGTTGCTATAAACAGGGCAATTAAGCATATTTTTAACACAGCGCTCGCGGTGGTGTTCCCTCATCAGTGTCGTGCGTGTGCGGTTATTATTGATGCACAAGCAGTGTTTTGTTCACCGTGCCTTGCGCGGGTTCAGCCAATAGTTTCTGTTTTTTTGCCGCTTACAAAAACCAAAACACTCCGTGTGATCGCGCTTGCTGCATACACCGATCCTGTTCGGCCGCTGGTACTAAAAAAATTTAATGGTGACCGGCTTGCCAGTAAGCAATTAGCACAACTTATGCTGCAGATGAGCCCGCTGGCTGGTTTGCCTGTGGACCTTGTGGTGCCAGTGCCTCTGCATTGGACCCGCTATGCTTGGCGTGGCTTTAATCAGGCGGTTGAAATGGGTCGCGTGATTGCCAAAGCGAAGCAAGCTGAACTGACCTGTTGCCTGATGCGCGACAAAAAAACGGTCTTTCAATCACGCCTCTCTGCGGCGGACCGTCAAAAAAATGTGACTGGTATTTTTTCTATTAATCCCTGGTACCGCCTGCGTGGGCTTGAACAGCTTGAGGGCAAGCATGTGGTTATCGTCGATGACCTGTGCACTACTGGGGCAACGCTTGTGCAGGTTGCAAAAATGCTATTGCCCTACAAACCTGCATCACTCACTGCCGTCGTCGCATGCCGGACGCTTTAGGTCGAAAGCTCTGTTTTGATACCATGATCACAGGTAATGGTCCCGGTTTGCAGGTTAATGACGGCCTCGGGGGCGCTTGTTTTCATGTGCTGCCCGACAAGATCAATGAGTGTTGGGATAACTAATTCCTGTGTTGAAAACGTGTAGGTGCATGCCGTTGTTGTCAGCTGCATGTTGTGGATGGTGCCGGCAATGCTTTCAGAACACGTTATGACTTTGGTTGCACGATTAATGTGCGCCAGTGCAATGTTCATCGTGGCGGTGATCTGATTATCCTTGGTCATTTGTAGCGTGGCGTCGTGGCATACCATTTCTTGCTGACCCTGTGGGATGGTGACGTTGTCAGCGTTAAGAATAAATGAGCAGCCACTTTTAGGGTCGTATTCACGAACAACAAGTCCCTCCAGCCGAGCAAGCGGGCTTTGTTGGTCAGTTGTTGTCGTTGTTGCCCTGTGCTGGTAGTTAAAAAACAGCATGAGGCCAAGCAATAACGCGCTGAGCAGGAAGCAAAAAAATAGTAACGCTCGGTAACGCATGGTGCTGCTATTGCGCTAGCGCTTGAGCAATAAGCTCTTGGGCAAAGTGCTTATTGTTGATATAGAGCATCAGGTCAAGCAATAGGCGCGCTGCTTGTTTGCCACCACCCCGTGGCAGGATAATGTCAGCATAGGCTTGGTAGTAAAAGGGCGCATCGTTAGGGCAGGCAAACAGTGCGACGCATTTTTCAAGTTTAACTACAGCATCGAGTTGGTCATCGCCAACGATCATTGTTTGTTTAGCTGTAAAATTATGCTCCGCTTGTAGTTTGCGAATGGCTTCAGGCTTGGTTTTCATATCGACGATGCAGAGCTCTTTGGGGATTCCCAGCATGGCTCCGCGATGAATGGTCGATGTGTTGTTTTTGCCGCTCATGAGTGCAATCGTTATCTCTGCTGCTATGGCTGGTCGAAAGGCATAGCCATCTTGCACAGAAAAAACACGGCCGCCTTCGCCTTCGTCGTCGACGTAAATCCCTGCGTCAGTGAGTGTGCCATCAATGTCAAAAACCACCAGTTTGATGTTTTTCAGCTTTGCCATCAGTGGTTCGTTTGCCAGCATATTTTTAAACCATAGGCAGTCGGGGTTTTTTGGTTGCATAGAAAAAATCCTCAAAAAATAATTAACCCTAGCCTCGCCTGAACTTTTTCTCAAGCTCTTGTTTGCTTAAAGACCAAAGCGTTGGTCGTCCGTGGACGCAGATAAAGCGGTTTTCTACGGTCATTAAATCATTCAGTAGTTGCTCCATTGCTTCCATTGAGAGCTTGTCTCCAGCTTTGACGGCGGCTTTGCAGGCCATGTGGCTGTGCACGTGTTCATTAAATTTGCTTGAAAATGCGGCGCGGTCAAGGCTACCGTGCTCTTCAATAAAGTAAGCGGCATCGGTGAGCACTGTCTGGAGCGAAGGGCCTCTGAGTTGTGGCGGGGCGCTGCGGATAGCAATTTCAGTTGAGCCGAGGGCATCAAAATTGATTCCCTGTTGAGCAAAAAAATCTTGCCACAACAGCAAGTGGTTGGTCTGTGTTTCTGATAGGGTTATGACTTCAGGAAAGAGCAGTAGTGTGCCATGCGCCTGGTCAAAGTAGTGTGCCCGGCGTTCATACAAAATGCGTTCGTGGGCAGCATGTTGGTCAACAATTACCAATTCATCGTGGTGGGCACATAAAATATAGGTATCCATGAGTTGGCCAAGTACGCGATATGAAGGGGTGTTGATCGTTGTGCCAAGAGATGGGGTTGCTGGTGTAGCGCCTGAACTGGTCGCGTGCTCGTGGCTTATGGATTGTTGTGTTGGAGTGGGTATTACCGTGGGCATAGCATCAAGATCAAAAACATCTGGCATGGTGATGTGGGGGTCTAGCGAAGGCCATCGTTCAAGTACCGGGGGCGGCGAAAATGGCTTCATGGCCGGCATATATGAAGTGGAGAACTGTTCTGCTAGATCAGCTGTTTGTAAGCGATTATTAACCATTTTGCCAAGCGTAGCCTTAACGGCATTCGTTAGGGCTGTGGTAATTAGCCCAGGCTTGCTAAAACGAACCTCTTCTTTTTTCGGATGAATATTAACGTCGATTTCAGCTTGGTTGATGGTAAAAAAAATGAGCGCACCAGGAAAGCGCTCAGGCGGTAAAACGCCGAGGTACCCTTTGAAAAGTGCCTTGCTGAGCTCGGTATTTTTAACCCAGCGACTGTTTACAAAAAAATGAGTGTGTGTTTTGCCATACCGCCAAAACTGATGATTGGTGATAAAGCCGCTGATTTGCAAACCGATCTTATCGTCGATTGCTGAAGGTTCCAGCGGGATGAAAAAATCAGCGACATCAGGGCCCCATAGCTGGGCTGCGCGGTCTTTTGCCGTAGCGACAGCGGGGGCGTTTAACTGCAATTTTTCGTTGTGATAGAGCTTGAAATGAATATTAGTGTGGCTAAAACAAAAAGCATAAAAGGCCTGCTGGATAGCGTTCCACTCGGTTTCATCTTGCTTAAGAAATTTTTTACGCGCTGGGGTGTTGTAGAACAGGTCATCAATAATAAACTCAGTTCCCGTTGGGCAGGCAACAACTTCTTCGGAGGTAAGGGCATCTTCGGTGTACGTAATTTTGATGCCGAGCTGGTCTATGGTTCGTTTGGTGGTGAGTGTTACCTTGCTGATGGCAGCAACGCTGGCGAGCGCCTCTCCCCTAAACCCATAGGTACTGATTGTTTCCAGGTCATCTAGGGCGGTTATTTTGCTCGTTGCATGCGGAAGAAAACAAGCACGAGCGTCAACAGGGTCCATCCCATGGCCATTGTCGACGATGCGTAGCTGTGTTTTGCCTGCTTGTGTTGCGTAAAGCGAGATACTGCTTGCTCCGGCATCAAGAGCATTTTCAATCAGTTCTTTGATGATGTGCGCAGGGCGTTCTATAACCTCCCCTGCGGCAATTTTACGCGCTTCGGCTGGCGACAGGAATTGGATGTTTGGCATGCGCGGTGACCAGTGGCTGTTGCAGGATGCTGGATTTTTTATTGAGTACAAGCGTGGTGGAAACTGGTTTTGCGTCGGTTCCGAGTAGGCGAATATTGCCAGATGTCATATCAATGGCAGCCTTTGAGCAGTTAATGTTCATCGGAATGCCTTTTTCATCAACAGGTTTTTGTGTAATGCGAACATTCCCGCTGAGGATGCATTGCTTTTTTTCAGGGTAAAACACCGCTTGGTCAGCCCGTGCTTTACGCTCTTTTTGTGTAAAAAGCACATGGTTGGACATGGTTATGGTCTTGATTTGTTGTGTCTTATTTGTTGTTGGCGATACTTCTGGTTTGGTGGTATCAATATCAACGACCAGTTTATCTGACGCGGCATGGGTACCATCTGAAAAATCAACGGTTACATTGTCCAGATAGGTAAAGGTGAACTGTTTTTTGTGTTGTTGGTTTTGCTGGCAGGAAGCCTTGTTGCTGGTGATCGTTATTTTTGATTCATCGGGCAGTATTGGTTTTGCAAGTAAGTTAAGCAATGGAGTAAGCAAAAGAGCAGATAATAAAAGGCTTTTTGAACAATAATTCATCATGTTAATATCCTGAGTTTGGTTGGCCTAATGATGCGAATGCTGCCCTTTTTCTACTTGCAATCAAGTTAGCGTTAGGACTGGCTTGACCAGCTTTATTATCATTATCAAAGTCCCATTCTTTATTCCAATTTGCATCAGGATAGCGTTTTTTGAGTTGACGGCGTGAAACGCCATAAGCCTTTTCGATGCCACTCTTTCCATGTTCGCCGATAAAACAGAGCGCGCGCTTAAGGCATTTTAATAAAGCTACACTAGAGGCACAGCCCAATTTTGCTGAGTGTATTAAAATTTCTCGCACATGCCAGAGCGCTTCTGAGCCAGTCATATTCCAGATTTGATCTTCTAGATCTTTATTTTCAGAAAGTGCTTTAACAAGTGTTTTTACAACCACATCAAGGGTCTTTTGATCGTTAACCTGCCACTCAGTAAACGTGTATGAACCAGGAGTATTCTCATCGCCGTTGAAGGTGCCAAAAAATTTGATGGCATCGCCAATGGCAATAGTAACAAGGTTTTTTTCAGCTTCGTCTTGACCGTTGGCTACGGCCTGAGTTGTCACGAAAGCGCTGCTTAGCGCTATAGATAAAGTAAGAAGTACGGTAATTTTGTTCATCATGGAGCCCTTTTTCTAAGCAAATAAAATGTGCCCAAAGCTTAACGCTAAAATGGGCACATAGCAAGATGGCTTATGATAAATTACCACGCATAATTCATACTTAAATGGAATTCGCTTGGCGACTCATGCTCGCTCTTTTTACGATCGAGTTTAAAGCCCCAGTCAATCTTGGCGGGCACTGGCTTGAGGAGGTTGAGCCCGAGGCCTATTGAGTGGCGCAAATTAAACTTGTCTCGCTTAATCGAGCGAGGGTCAGCAATGCCCGTTTTTGGTGTATTCCAACCAGCTCCTGCGTCATAAAACGCGTGTGCTTTCATGGAGTAATCAGGGATCAGGGGGAAGATAAGCTCAGTATTGATCTGTAAGGCATTGCGTGCACCAAGGGGGTCGCCAGTTTGATATGCTGGACCAATACTGCCCCAGACAAAGCCGCGAACGGTGCTCTGGCCGCCCATATGGAACAGCTCTTTGTATGGTACTGGGAGCGCTGTATCAAGCGCGCTAATACGTCCAACGCGAGCATGGAGCGCAAGAACTAAGCTGTCATCACCTATGAGCGCTGAGTAATGGCTGCCTTCAAGCTCGTACTTAAAGAAGCTGAATTGGCCGTTAATGCCAGGCGGGGCTATACGAGTATTGAGAGAGACTTTGTATCCCTCGCTAGGATAAACCTGGTGGTTGCGGATATCTTTGACCAAATCAAGGCCAAGCCATTTAAGGGTACCCTCTTGGAAGGTACGACGAACAATAGGCTCAAAAAATGGATCATTCGATTGGGGCTTATTATTGTGAATATTCTCAATCCCAAGTTCTGCAACTAATTGCAGGCGTTTGGCGATTTCTGGTAGCAAGAAGCCAAAGCGGACGTTGCCACCAAGGACTTTTTGCCGTGGGCTTGGCGTGACATTTTGCCATTGTTCATAATCATCGAGGCGTCTGTAGACAAATAGGCCACCAGAGACGTCGCTGTCGAAGAGGTGTGGGTCAAAGAAATGCGCTTCCATCTTTCTGACATGATGACGGTCTGACTGAATCATGGCGCCAACATCCCAACCGCGGCCAAAGAGATTCCCTTTTTCAAGAACAATGCCACCGCGTAGAGAAGGCTTTGAGTTGTACTGGTCGGTACCATAGTTCATGGTGACGTTTAAACTGCCCGTTTTTGCCTCTTTCAGGTTCAATTCAAGGTCGGCAAGATTGTCCGTGGTCCGATGGATGCGCCATTGCACGCCATCACGCTCAAAAAAGCTTAGGTACTCTACAGCGGACTGAGAATTACTCATTTTTTTTGTAGTGATGAGCTCGCCTTCAACAATATCGAGCTGGCGACGTACGACTTTATCTTTGGTGACGTTGTTCCCCGTAATAATAATGCGGTTTGCATACAGCTTGCTGCCGCGATCGACATTAAGGCTTATATCTACCGTATTGGTGCTCTCATCAGGGATAATTTGTGGGTAGACATCGGTATAGATGTATCCAGAAGTACCGTATAAATCTTTGATACGGTTCATGGTATGGACTAATTTTTCTTGAGAAAATGCTTTGCCCGCTTCAAGAAGGCATAGTTTTGTAAGCTCTTCAGTTGTATGAATATCATCGCCCTCAAGAGTGATGTGGCGAATAATAAACTGTGGCCCTTCTTTGATGTGAAAGGTAACAGCGATATCACGCTTTTTATTGGTAAATTCAGTATCAACTTTAAAGACTTTTGCTTGTAGGTAGCCAAAATCACGGTATTGATACTCGATGCGGTGTTTATCCATATCGAGCATTTCTGGATTATAACTGCCGGCGCTATCCATGAAGCTTAAAAGCCAATTTTCTCGTGTAAAAACACTGGCGCGAAGCTTGCGATCAGAAAGGTTTTTGTTTCCAAGAAAGCGCACAAATTTAATCAACGATTTTGGCCCTTCGTTGATGGTGAGGGTTGCAATCGTTTTGTCCGGATTCTCAGTGCTATCTTCAAGCTTAGGCGTTACCGTGACTAGGTGCTTGTTTTCTTCTTGATACATTTTTTCGATACTACGAGCGATTCTGCGTAGTGTTTCATCATCGGCGCTGGTAACTTTATCAAGATGGAGCTTCTCTCTTATCTCTTTAGTTTTAAGCGCTTTGTTGCCGGTGATGGTTATTTTTTCAACAAGTTTTTTTTCTTCAACAACAACAAAGAGTGCAATTCCGTCGCCTTCATCTTCTTTTTCAATACGAATTTGGCGAAACTGTCCAAGGTCGTAGATGTTTTTGATGGCAAGTGGTGACTTTTTTTCATCAAACAGCTCACCTTGGGTGAATGGTAATCGTTTTAAAATAGCATCTGCGGTGATGTATTTGTTTCCTTCGACGGCTATACGAACAATGCGAGGCTGTGTGCTACTTGCACAGAGCACATCGAGCGATGTAACCAACACAACGAAAAATAGCGCTACAATGCGACTTAGCGGTGCCTTCATGATCTCCCTCCTGAACGGCCTATTGAAGACGCGTATCTGCGTCAAATGAGGATTTTATGATAACCGCTCAGGAAAAAAAAGCTATGATTTTTGCAGCGAACTATGTTGTGAGGTGTTTATAAACAGCTTCAAACTCGTGTAGCTGCGTACTTTCTGGTGCTTTCCATAAATCAGTCTTTTTTTGTAAATCAGTAACTATTTCGAGGGGCAACGTAATGGTTGTGCTGTGCAAATTTTTATTTGATGTTGCTGTAATAGCAAATAAAGCATCAGTTTTTTTGAGGGTGATTGTTGCATCGGTATAGGTTGATTGCGTTAAAACCTTAGTAATTAAAGGGATAAATGCAACAATTGGCAAGGGTGCTATTGGCAACGAGAAAGCTTCATCGCTATTTTCCCATCCCAAGAACCAGAGCTCTTTATGTGTTGGGTCAGCACTATTGCGGGTAAAAACATTTTTACCTTCGAGGAGCTGTGTTAGTAGGCTTTTTTCTTCTGATGCCTTATGCGCTTTTTGGTTTTTGGTTGGCGCTTTGATAGCCCCTTTGTGCGTAATGATCTGTGCTTGAATTACTCTTGCTGGGGGGCCAAATTTAAGTAAAGAAGCAGGAGCTTTTTTACTTACGCGGGCATTACTAAGGCTTTTTTTGGTGCTTATCCAGTCGCTTTTTTGCACTTGGTCTTCATCAGAGTACAAATTGTAGACTGTTTTGAATATGGGGGCGTAACAAAAGGTTTCTGTTTCTGCTTGGATGGGGGTTCCCAGCATGACGAGCTCATCAATGACAAGGTTTTTATGCTGAGGCACATAGTCATATATTTTTTGATCAACGCCCATTGAGGCAATTTCTTTTGTTGTTAGCTTTGTGAACAGAGCAGCCATTTTTTCGATTGATTCTTGTTCGTCAGGATCAGAGCTAATAATCTGGCGTTGGTCGAAAGCATGACTTTTAAGGACGTACTGTACTGCCGCTAAATTAAGGCATAAGTTGCCCCCGTGGGAGTGTGTAATGATTCTGATGCGGGGGGTGAGGCCCTCTTTTTGTAGTTTTTCAACTTCTTGGGCTAGGGCATTGTAGAGGCGTATTGCTTCGTAGCGCCGACTATGTTGGCTCATGAGGCCAGACCAGCCGAATGTGTAAAGCAGTTCATTATGATTATCTGGTTTGCATGCTTCGTTAATGCTGGCATAAGCCTGCGTTATAGGGTAGGCAGCATAGTACTTATTGCCAATAAGCGCAGGGTTAAGGGTTGGCATAATGCGCTTTAACCCTCTATCCAAGATTGGCTGGCTTTTATAAAAAAAATCGTCCATGCGCATTTTTTTTGTTGTTGTTCGGTAGAGCGTGCCAGAGATTTTGTCGTTTAGTACATCTGGAAGGCTTAAAAACCCAAGCAAGGGGCCAAAGCTCCCATGAATAAATACGGTTATGTAAGGGCTTTTAGACTTTTTGGTTGTAAAAAATCGATCGGCAAAAAAAATTCTCATAGGGATGAAAATACCAAGTGCCGAAATTGAGATGATGACTGCTAGAAGAATTTTTGAGCTGCGTTTGACAGCTAAGAACGCTTTCATAGGGAGCCTTCCGTTTGAGGGGGCCAGGTAATTTGCTATTGTTCCACAATTATCTTGAGTTAACCAAAATTTCTATAATAAAATCAAAGTATACGATGAGGGGTGGGGCTTATGAAAACAAATCTTATTTTATTACTAAAAGTTGTTTTTGCATGTGTGTTGAAGCAACTTTCTGCTATGGATTCAATTAGTCACGTCAGTGAGCAATTGCTGCATGCTGGCGATGCTGATGTTAAAGTGGTTGAGCTTGAGGCTGCGAAAAAGGTGCTTGCTACACAGCGTAACTTCGAGAACCGAACCGCTAGTATTGGTGGTAAGGCACAATCTGTTGGGCAGTATAAAGCTGCCGACTTACAACATAACGTTGCTAGGGTTGCTTTTGCCGTTGCACGTGATACATATGCTCGTGCAGAGCGGTTGAGCCGGCAAACGGTTGAGTCAATAGAAGCTATTATTAGGCAAGCTGAAAAAGAGGCGTTTGAGCTTAAGGCAGAAAAGCGTCGACGAATCATGATGGCATTTCTTTCAGCATCGAAAAATAATGAAAAAAAAGCGTGGAAATATGGCCTTCGTGATGAATACCTTCAACACTTACAAGCCCTTGAAGCCATTGTACAACAAGGTGAGGACTCTGAAGTATTTCAAGATTTGGTAAAAAACTTTCAGGCGCAGCGCAATTGGTTTATAGAAGCGCTGGAAAAAATACATAGTCCGACAGATAAGAGCTATTTTTTGCTCTTTCAAAAAGCGCAAGCGCTCAGAAATGTTCTTATCTCATTTGATCGGGTTGCCAATATGCTTGATCAGCGCGTTAACGAGGCAGGCTTTATGGTGCAAGACATTGATAAAGCGCGCGTTATGGCGCTGTATGACATTCAGGCATTAGTTACTGACAAAGCGCAGCCGGATGGCATAGCAGAAGCAGCATTTTTAAGCACGCGTGAATGTGGTATTGTGGTCGATGGTCTTTTTAGTAAATTAGCCGCTCGCAAACAAGTTGATGACCTTATCACGCAGAAAAATGAGCTTGCGCAAGAACTTCTTGCGCGTGATGAGCAATTGCGCTTATCGTATGCATTAGCTCAGCAAGAAAAACAGGCTTTGAGTGCAACGGTTGTCGAAGTACAAACGCAGCTGAAAGAGAGCAGCAGCGAGCAATTACCGCGAGCGAGTGTTGTGCCGTTGATAGAATCACTTAATAAAGAAAATGCACATTTGCAGATTATTATTCTTGACCAAAAACATACAATTGAGCAGGGTGGCGCTTCTGCCCTGGCAACGCCATTATCAGTCACCAATACGCCTCTAAAGCCACTAGCAGTGAGACCTGTTCCCGTTGCAGAACAGAAATCTACGTTAACGGTGCAAGAGCAGCAAACTAAGGCGGCGCTAGAGAATGAGTTAAAACAGAAGATGATGCGTGGATAACATGTGCTAGTAGGGCAAATGGCCAATGCTTTATAAAACTGGTGAAAGCGGTACACTAGAATGAAAGGGTGTGGCCAGAACTTGTTTGAATGGTTATTTCTTGCTTACGGAAAAAAGGAGATAAGCATGAGGTGTCCTAAGTGCTTGGGCTTGATGGTAATGCAGTCGT
>CAMBZK010000010.1 GCA_945872225.1 candidate division TM6 bacterium UASB124 | reverse complement strand
AAGGCCTAAACGTTGGAACTGCTTCGCAATCACTATAACCACCATCACTATCGTCATTATCATCGATAGTATCCAGAAAGGTGCTTGCGCTTACTCGTGTTGCAGCTATTAATCTGAGCTGCTCTTCTCGAGCGGCACGTTCTTCTTCGCTACATTCTGCATCAGGAGCAATTTCAAAGGCTTTCATAAGTCTTTGAATCTCTAAAAGAGCTTGTTTTTGGCTATCAGCCTCTCGTCGAGCTTTCGTGTGGGCTGAGCGCGCTGCGTGAACTTGGGCTTTTTTTTTGTCTTGCTTAGTTGCCCTGATATCGTCAGAGGAGGGGCCAGCTTTTCTTAATGCATTCCAGCGTTCAAGCATTGCAGCCGATGACCCTGCTGACGTTGTATCACTGAACGGTGAGGGGCTCCCCATCGATAATACTGATGAGGGGCTGCCGCAGTAGCTCAGGGGTGCTGGGCTACCTAAAGCTGGCGTTTCGCGCGTGGCGGCACTGAGTGAGAAGCATAAAAAACTAACAGTGAGCATGAAATTACTAAAGGTGTTCATAAAAATCTATCGAGCTGTTTTACAAGCTGAAAGAGGTATTTAACAAGTTGTTTTTTCTACTGAACGCTACAGCTATCGCCGCAAGGGCAGGCTGATCTTGGTTTTGCGCGCCGCGTAGGGGATGCTGGCGCTGATCGTGCTGGAGCAATCGCGGCAGGCTCTTTTGCACCACGGGCGAGAGCTATTTGTGCACCAATATCATTGCCGTTTGCACGTGCTTTTCTGAGCGCTTCATCTGGGGTGTATGAAAGACCAAGCAGCACATTAGTTGGAAGATGGTCTATCTTTATTTCACTGACGTTGCTCAAATCTGTTCTTTCTTTAATCTGGCCTCCCCATCCCCCTGTGTAATAGTGCTCTTTTTCGATTAAGGGCCAAAAATCTCTATTTTTACAGAGATACTCAGCAATTATTCTACGAACGATAAGGCGCTGCTCTCTATTTGGGACTGCTGCGTCTATGACCTGATTCTCTGGTAGGTGAGCTGCAACTGTAGCGATATAGGGCTCTTTTTCGCCGGAAAAGACAACGTACCGCCCTGCGGCAAAAGACTCGTTATTTAGCCAAGCAATAAAAAGACCAAGGGCAAGTAAAAGATGCATGCCGCACTCCGTTAAAATAAGCTCATAGTAAATGATTCATCCGGTACTGTTTGCATGCTGACGGTTTCATCAGCCTTGGGTGCTTTTTTCTGTACCGGCTCTTCTTCAACAACAGGATCTGGTTTGAGGGCTTCCTCAGGGATTGGTTTGAACACTGCCTCATCAAGTGCCAGTGTTGGCTCAACGGCTATTTCTGCTTCAGCTGGCGTTATGACTGCCGCCGGTTGCATGAGGGTTGTTTGTAAGACTGCTGGTTGCGCAACAGGAGTGGTTTTATGGTGCAGCTCAAAACCAAGCTGGATTACTTTATCAAAGAAATCCATTGGCTTAATGCCCAGCTCAGCAGCTTGATGGAATAAACAGGTTGCGGGCGTCAGCGCTGGCAGGGTGTTGAACTCTAGTAGCACAACGCGGTCGTGGCCTGTTGGGCTGGTCGCTGCATCTTGATAAAAACAGTCGATGCGCGCATACCCTTTGCAGCCAATCGCAACAAAGGCTTCGCGTACGGTTGTTTGAATGAGGCCAAGAACAGGTGTTGGCAGTGGCGCAGGGGTCTGGTTTTCGCCTGCTCCTGGTAGGAATTTTTCTTCTTGCGTGAGAATGTCGCCTTTGGTTACGGCAAGGCTTGGTGGCATGGCTTGTGGATCATCGTTGCCGACAACACCGACCGTAAGCTCTATGCCATTGATCATCTCTTCGACCATGACGTGTGCTTTGGGGCTGGTGAAAAAAGCATCTAAGCCGCTCACCATATCTTCGATGGTGCGTGCTTTAGTGACCATCACGCTGCAGCCGTCATCATGGGGTTTGACAATGAGCGGGAGTGAGAGCTTATGGGTTGCTAAAAAATGAGTGACGAAGGAGGCTTTTTCTTCTGCTGCAAGTCCCAGCCAGGTTGTTTTTGCCAAGAGTGCGGCGTGCGGAACAGCAAAGCCTTTAGTCCGCAAAAAATTGTTTGTTTTGAACTTATCCATGCAGAGTGCGCTGGCCAAAACACCTGAGCCATTGTAGGGCACATCAAGCATTTCGAGCGCTCCTTGGACAGAGCCATTTTCGCCCTTGCCACCGTGCAGGCCAAGAAAGACAAAATCAGCACGCGCTGGCAAGTCGGACCATTCAAGCTTCATCTCGCTGGTAACTAGATCAGCAACGGCACGTGTTGAGTTTTTAATCAAAATATTTTGGGGGAGCTGAAATAGTTCCATCTCATCATTTAAAAAAAGCGGCAGGACGTCGTATTTCTGTGGGGAGAGCTTATAGCAAACGTTGCGGCCAGACTCAAAAGAGACCTCGCGTTCATTAGAATCGCCACCAAAAATAACAGCAACGCGTACTTTTTTTTGCACTGATGCATCCATAGAATTTCTTTCCCCATCCGTCGTGCTTTGATTGTGTGCAAGACCGTAGGCTTGTAGTTCATTTTCGATCAAGAGATTAATTAAATCGGTGTGGCTCATGCCAGCTTCTGCAGCCTGTGCAAATAAAAAGGTCGATGGTGCCATACCAGTAAGCGTGTTTGGGTCTACAATCACGACACGACCATCGTTAGTTACAAAGCCGTCGATGCGCGAAATGGTAGAAAAGCCAAGGATGTCTGTTGTTGTTTTGCATGCAGCGACAATCCGCATTACTGTTTCTTCTGAGCACCGCGCTGGCGTGATTTTGAGCGCTCGGCCAGGCATGTATTTTTGTTCGTAGTCAAAAAAGGCGGTATTTTCTTCAAGCACTACCTCAGTAAGCGGCAGCGCGAACCATGAGCGTGTGAGGACGTTGTTGTTATTGATTACTTTCTCGAGCAGGACACAGACAAACTCCATGCCACTGAGGAGCTCTTCAACCAATACTGCCTGCTGGCGTGTTTGGTCTATGCCTGCAGCAAGCATGACGGCATCACGCAGTTCATCACTTGTTTTTACGATAGAAATCCCGAGGCTTGATCCCTCGTGGGATGGTTTGATGATGACGGGAAGCGTCACCTGCTGGGTTGCAAGTGCAGCCATAATAGTTTGATTGGTGAGTGTGGCGAGTTGATGGGGTTCAATAATAATGCCCTTGGCAACATCGACACCGGCTTGTGTGAGCAGCTCTTTTTGTCGTGCCTTATCCATGCCAATGGCACTACCAAGTACTTTGCTACCAAGGTAGGGAATGTTGAGTACTTCAAGCATGCCCTGGATAATGCCGTCTTCACCATAGCGTCCGTGTTGGGCCAAATAGACAAAATCGACAATCTTTTTTAGTCCGTCCCATGAGAGCTTTGTTGCTTCACTTGCAAGGCGATGACTGAAATCACTAATTTTGCCACGGTGCAAAAAGTGCTGAGGGAGGTGGTACAATGTGCCATCCTCTGTTTGAAAAATTGGAACTACCGTGTAGCGCTGCGTATCAAGATGATCACAAATAGTGCGGCCCGAATTGAATGATACTTCACGTTCAATAGAGCGACCGCCCATAAGAACGCCAACACGTAGTTTCTGATTGTTCACAAGCAACCCTTATAACCAAATTAATTATTCGAACTGTATAACTGTTTTATAGCGTCAGCAGGATCAGGTTGCCCAAAAATTGCTGTTGCAATGGCAACGTGCTGTACCTGATGTTTACGCACAAGAGGCATGGTATCCATATTAATACCGCCGTCAAGGCACATTGTAGCATGATTTCCAACAAGCTGCTGCATCTTTCTGATGGTTGCGATCTTATTCAGCACATCAGGAATAAATGATTGTCCTGAAAATCCGGGATACACGGTCATCAGTAAAATCATTTCAAGATTCGCTAAGATTGGGTGTATTTTTTCTGGTGCGGTATTTGGATTGATCGCTAGACCAGCGAGTAAGCGAGATGCTTTTATGAGATCAATAATACGCTTTGCGTGAGCGTCATTGCTTACTGCTTCGTAATGAAAAATGATAGTGTCGCCATCATGCAGCTTGAGGCGATTGAGCCACATTTCAGGGTTGTCGACCATGAGGTGAACGTGCAATGGGAGGGGCGTTGCTTGCCTGATGGCGTTTATAAATGTTGGCCCCCAGGTTAAGTTTGGTACAAAATGGTCGTCCATGACGTCAAGATGATAACCGTTGCATAAACGATCAAATTGCTGCAGTGTTTTTTCAAGTGTAAGCACATTAGATGAAATTAATGATGGATAAATATGCATAGTGGCGATCTCCTTCTTTCTCGATCAATCCGTAATTGCTGTCCCTATCGTGACGGCTGTTTCATATCCTTGTAAAGAGTGCCTTAAAAACAGCTCTTTTGGGCTGATGCTGTGAGCAGGAAATATAACAACGACGGTAGAGCCACCAAAGGCGAAATAGCCTAGCTCATCACCACGATGTACCTGTTCGCCTTGTTTTTTTGTCAGCGTGATACTGCCAACAAAGAGCGCTCCTACTGCAACGATAGCAATGGTGCCATGTGTTTGTGTTTTGTACATGATGACGATCCGTTCATTGCTTGTGAGTGGCTGTTTGCCAGCCATAAAGGCGATAGGATTGACTGATTCAAGCGTGCCAGCGATACGTATTATTTTTTCTATGGTGCCATCACAAGGGGTATGAAAGCGGTGGTAGTCATATGGTGCAAGGCGAAACATGCAGAGCGTGCCATTGTTTAACGATTGTGCGTGTGCATCATTTCCCAAAAAAGAAACGAGATCAAAAGGGAGCTCTTTTACAAAGAAGGTACACGTTGGTGTGATGTGGTTAATGACAAACAACTTCCCATCTGCTGGGCTTACAGGAAGGTCTTGATTATCTGGCATTGGGCGGACATCTGGTTGCAGTGCTCGTATAAAAAAATCATTGAATGATTTATAGCCACCTGGTGGGACAACAAAATCGGTGATGCAAATGCGGTACTCTTCTATAAAAGAGGCGATGAGGTGTCTGCTTGCATGGGTATTATGAAACCATCCAGCGCACCGAGCTGCTATGTGCGTTTTTAATACCGTGCGCACTGCGCTACCTAGCCGCGATCGGTAGAGCCAGCGCTGTGTGTCAAAAGCATGATTCCGTTCTGGGACCAGTACATCATGTTGATAATACAAAATAGCTAAAGGGGCGGTATTTTTTTTCATGAGTTGATGTACATCATGGTGGCGTAAGCAGTTAAAAGACGTGTTGTTACGATCGATGCTACTTGTTCAATCAGCTCTGGTAGCTCATTGCCAGTATCGGATGGTGTGTACACAATGAGTCCACCTGTTTGTGCGGTTGCTAGATCAATGACCGATTCATGCTGCGTACATTGTTGCTTGCTAAGCCAGTCAACAAAAACAACCCCGACGCATATTTTAATAGCTTCAGTAAGTGCATCTTCGTGGGTAGTAAAATAATCTTCAGCAATATCAACACAATCAAATACAAAGTCGTCAGAGAGGGTTGCCTCATCAAGAATTAATCGAATAAAAGCTTGTTTATTTGCGGGCGATTTAATTGATTTTAATGAGGTAAAGAGTGCTGTTGTAGGGATTGTTGCGGTAGCACCATCGCCTGCTTGTTCAAGTTGTATAGTGAAATCAGTAAGCACTTTTGCTAGTTGTGTGCGATCTGTTTTCTTTTGCTCTCGCTGCTGCTTTCTATCAATAATAACAGCAGCAGCTGTTGCAAGGCTTGAGGCAACGGTACCTAAGACAACTTGCTGCAAGGGATTTTGAGGGAGTGCCTGGCTGACATGTGAGCACGTCTGGGCTAGGCCATTAAGAATAAGGGCGACCGTATTCGATGCTCCTCTCATAGCTTCTTCTGCTTTGTATTCAGGAGCTCTGCCAATGATATTTTGGTGAGCGCATTCTGTTATTTCTTGCAAGGGGATAGCAATAGTACCAGCAGAAATAATCGGGCTTGCTGTATTGAGGATGCTGTTAAAACAGCAAAGAAGTAGCATGTAAGAAAAAATGGTTGGTTTCATCGGGTACCTTGTTAGGCTAGTGAAAATAAAAATAGTGCTTTTAACGACATAATTTATAGACGACTTTCAAGTGAAAGAGGATGGCTGAAATCAAGGTGGTCGTCGTCCATAATGCGATCATGATGCAATAGGGTTAATGATTGGAGCGTAAGCTCATTGCCTCTGATAGTTTTGCATAAACTTTCAATAATAAGCCATTTGCGCCTGATCGACATTTCTTTTGAAAAGAGTGTGTTGTCAAAGGAAATATATGCTTCGCTATTAGTGCTGGCAACTGCAACGGTAGCAACGGCTACGTGTGGGCGCAACAGGTGTGCGTCTTGTAGGACATTGAGCCACTGTTTAATGATCTGCTTTAGTGTTTGTGCCAGATCATTTTCATGCCACATGGCCGTGCATTCTTCGTGAACCCAGGCGTTATTTTTGTAATAGTCTATGCCAATTTGTTTTTGGTACGAGACCGCAGTATTTTTGCTGCTGGTAGCAGCTGATGGCGAAAAAGGAAAATAGGCAACGTGAATAATCAGCCAGTTGCGCTGGAGCATTAAAAAAAGAAAGCCAATGATGATTAAAATACTGCTGAGCAGCAAAAGGCGTTTAATGCTCACAGGGTTATACCCATGGTCTTGAAATCCGCTACGCCACTCTCTGTTCTGCGGTATGAGTCTTCTTCCATGTGAAACGTTGAAAACTCAAAAACCTCAGTATTGTCTATTGCTGATAAACGGTGCCAAATAAGTGGCGTAATGTGTGATACATCACCAGGCAGCATTATGCGTCTTTGGTAGATGCCATTATCTTCTGTTTCAAGCACAATACGACCGGACTGTACGTAAAATGTTTCATCTTTTATTTTGTGGTGGTGCCATGAGCATTGGTAGCCACCTTTAAACACCATTTTTTTCCCACAGTATTGAGCATTGTTGGCAATCCATTCTTCATGGCCCCAAACTTTTTCAACAATGCACTCCAGCTGGGCTGGTTTAATGACAAAACCCAAACGCGTTTCTTCTAACATGATGTCCTAATAACATATTTTACGATAGCTCTACTTGTTGTTGCGGTATGGGTAGTCTGCTCTGTTTTAGCAGATTTTTCAAGTATAGCGCAACCCCATCAAGTGAATTGCGAAACCATAGGGCATATGATTCAGGGTGCTCATGTGCATCGTGAATAACATGGTCAAATGATATGCATTGACTGGCGGTATTTTGCGTGAGTAGGTCGGTTGTTTTTGCTGATGTTAAAGCGATGATGAGATGATTGATGTGTATAAGCTTTGCCTGGCGATGTATTGGTGACGGTGTAAATGCCTCGTGAAGTTCGCCATGGATGCCAAGGTTTGTTAGAAAAAGGTGTGCGGCATCGTAGGGGTTTCCTAGCCTTGTGTTATGGCGCAAAAAATAAGGGGTTTCCCATACAGCATGGTGAGCTGTTGTTGGCGATATTTTGTGGAGCAACATTTCGTACTGATCATTGATAACGAGTATACCAATGTCATTTAACCATAATTCACTACTATTGCTTGGAATAGTAAGCACCAATTTTTTCATTGTTACCCCAACGGAGGTAAGAGGATTATACGTCCATTACACTAGCGTATAGTTTTACGGCAAAGAATGACGAGCGTCAAACAATAACATTTTTTTCTGGGATTGCACGGTGAACACGGAAGTATGCGTCATTTAGTGTTTGGCAAACAAACCCGTTTTTTTGCATGGTTGCATAGGTCTTTGTATCTTCAAGAAAGTGAGCAATGCGTGGCGATGGGCCGACTAAGATAATGATTAGATTTTTTGTTTGTAGAATCTGAATAATATCCATAAGCGCTTGGGTGCCATCAGCATCAATAAAATGCATGTCATGAATATCGATAATAATGCTGGTGATATTAGCAGGAATGTTATCAAGGTGTTTGCTGTGTGCTTGAGCATTAATGTAGGCGAGTGGGCCCTTAATACTATAGACCAAGGTATCGCTTACGGCAGGCGTGCCAGCAGGGGCTGTATCTTGAGTTTCGAGCGATTGTAGTAAAATTTCATGGTCCCCGCGTGAGAATTTTTCCATCAAAATGAGCATTGCCATAAGCGCCCCAAACAGAATGCCGACGATTGGGTCATCATAGATAGTGATGATTGCTACAATGAGAGCTAAGGCAAAATGTTTTTTATCGTGCTTATATATGCGCGCAAAGTGCTCAACTTGAAGCATGCGAAATGCAACAAAAACAAGAAGCGCTGCAATTACGGGCATTGGTAAATAAGAAAAAAAAGGTAGTACGAGGGATGAAATAAGGCCAACGCATATGCCAGCAATAGCTCCCGAAAACTTACTTGTGCTTCCGCTGCTAATATTTAGAGCTGTACGAGCAAGAGATGCTGTTGATGGGATACCTCCTACAAAACCTGTAACAATATTAGAAAGCGATAACCCAAGTATTTCTTGCCGTTTGTCGTGCTTTGTTTTGGTCGTGGTGTCGGCAATTCTGGCTGATATTAGCGTTTCAATAATTGATATTGCTGCTATGCAAAAAGCTGGTATGAGGTAGGCAAATCTAAACTGAAAAACAGGTATCTCTAGGATTGTTGCATTGATTGCTCCATACCGCGTGCTCAGCGTTTGGATGGACCATGGCAGAAGGCCGGTGCTTGAGCAATAACCAACAATAATACCGATAGGCGTGAGGACAATTGCTCCTGGTAATCGCGGAAGCCAGAGCGAAAAAGCCATAAGTCCAAGAAAAAAAACAGTAAAAATGAAGAGCGCTGGTGGGTATAACAGATGAATATAATGCAAGGTTGCAAACAGTTTTGCCCCTAAATTCGGGGCACTCACTGGTGCTGCAAGTCCTAACGCACTATCAATCTGATTAATAAAAATGATGCCAGCAATACCTAGAATAAAACCGTGTAGTGCACTGCTTGGAATAAACATTAGATACCGCTCAAACCGTAGTTGATAGCAGCCATAGATAATAATGCCTGATAAAATGGCAAGCATTGGAAGGCAGTCTATGCCAAAATGCATTGCATAAGTGCTAAGCAGGCCTGCAAGCGCACCGGTAGGTCCAGTGATATTAAAATTACTACCGCCAGCAAGTGCTGCTACAAAGCCTGCCCAAGTAGCAGTGATAATTCCCATTACAGGAGTTGCTCCTGAAGCGACGGCAAGAGAAATGCACACTGGCACTGAGACGAGTCCAACAGTGATACCAGAAAGCAAGTTGGCACGAATAATTTTTAGATAGGGTATTAACATATTATTTGGCGGAGAGGGTGGGATTTGAACCCACGATACCTGTTTCCAGGTATAGCCGCTTTCGAGGCGGCCGCTTTCAACCACTCAGCCACCTCTCCGTAAAGTAGCGTTTATATTGGTGCTATCAGAGTAAAAAAGCAGCGATTTAAACGTGTGTTTTTATATTTCAATAACTATTTGCAATCTCTGTAATTATGCAGGTATCATGGTGTGTCATTTTAAGCTAGAAATAGATTTTTTTGAAGAAAAATAAACAATAAACCTTTAAGCAGGGCGCTGAGCGCCTAGCCAGAGAGGATGTCATGGTTACATCTACCACACGAGCAGTTGTTTTGGCAGCTGGGAAATCGAGTCGTTTTAAGACAAAAAAAAGCAAATTGCTTTCAAGTATTTGCGGGCAAGAAATGCTGCTCTATCCCTTGCACGCGCTTGAAGCACACCAAGTACCAATGACGCTTATTTTAGGGCATCAGGCTGAAGAGGTACAGGCTGCTGTTGCAACAGCCGGCATAAAAGATGTTTCTGTTGTACTGCAAACGGAGCAACTGGGGACAGGGCATGCGGTGTTGTGCAGTAAAGATACATGGGATGCTGATAATATTCTTATTTTGTATGGCGATATGCCATTGATCAACAAAGAGCTTATTGGCCAATTACTAGAAGAGCATGCAAAAGCTCATGCTGCGGTGACCTTTTGTACGGCCTATGTTCTTGATCCTCATGGTTATGGCCGTGTACTTGAGCATGATGGCGTGTTTGAGATTGTTGAAGAAAAAGATTGTACCGATGAGCAGCGTGTTATTAATCGCATCAATGCTGGTGTGTATGTGATGCGTAGAGATTTTTTAGAAGCGCATATCACACAGCTTGGTAAGAGCTCGGTAACGGGCGAAATGTATTTGCCAGAATTAGTGGCAATTGCTTGCAAGGAAAAACTTGGTGTAAAGGCTGTTTCTGTGCCGTATGATTTGGTTCGTGGCGTCAACACGTTGCAAGATTTGTGGGGTGTTGAGCAGATCAAGCGTTCTGAATTTATTAAGTACTGGATGGCTCGTGGGATACGCTTTGAGCTTGCGCAGAGTATTCATATTGATATCAACGTGACCATTGGCGCAGGGTCATTTATTGGGACAGGTGTTCATTTGCTTGGTAATACAAGCATTGGCGAAGAATGTTTTGTTGGTGCCTTTACGATTATCGAAGATACGACCATTGCTGACAATACGACCATTCACTCCCACTCGGTAGTGCAGCATAGTACTATTGGTAGCAATGTTCATGTTGGGCCCTTTGCTCGGCTTCGTCAAAATGTGACGGTTGCTAACGATGTTCAGATTGGTAACTTTGTTGAGGTCAAGACAGCAACGGTTGGTGAGGCTTCGAAGATAAAGCATCTTTCATATATTGGTGATGCAACTATCGGCAGTAAGGTTAATATTGGTGCTGGTACGGTTACATGCAACTATGATGGTGTCAAAAAAAGCGAAACCGTTGTTGAAGACGGTGCATTTGTTGGCAGCAACAATACCCTTATTGCCCCCATTACTGTTGGTAAAGACGCATACACTGCCGCGGGGTCAGTGGTAAATAATGATGTACCAGCAGATGCCCTTGCTATTGGGCGTACGCGTCAAGAAAATAAACTTGGGTATGCAAAAAAACTCCGCGAAGCAATGGAAAAAAGTCCTACGGGTAGTCATATTGAAAAAATGAGGCCAATCATTAATGATGGTGATGATGAGGTGCTCCAATTTCGTGGCGCCGTGAAGACTGATCCCGATCAAAAAATAGGTTTTGAATGAAATTTTTTCACACCGCGGACATACACTTTGGCGTTGAAAATTACGGAAAAATAGACCCAGCAACCGGGATTCACACTCGGTTGCTGGATTTTGCTAGAAATCTTGATTTGTTAGTTGACCGTGCACTAGCAGAAGAAGTAGATTTCGTCATCTTTTCTGGTGATGCCTATAAAACGGCAAACCCAACGCCTACTCAGCAAAAAATGCTGGCGCAACGCATGTTGCGTCTCCAGCAAAAAGGCATTCCAGTTATAATTGTGGTAGGCAACCACGACCATCCACTTAGCTTTGGAAAAGCCCATGCACTTGATGTGTTTTCGTATTTGCCCGTTAATGGGTTTTATGTGTTTGCGCGCCCGGGCTTGCAGGTAATACAGACAAAAAGTGGGCCGGTGCAGATTATTGGTATCCCATGGCCAACGCGTAATCACGCTGTAACGCATGAGGCTCATCACCATAAAAACAACACAGAAATAGCTGCATACTTGTCTGAGAGTGTTGGGTCTATTATTGCGCAGCTTGTGACTACGCTTGATCCGGCTATTCCTACGGTACTTGGCGCACATTTAACCGTAAGCTCGGGGATTTTTTCCGGTTCAGAAAAATGTGCCGTTTATGGTACTGATGCAATTTTTATGCCATCACAGTTAGCGCTGCCGCCAATTGATTATGTCGCTCTTGGCCACTTGCATCGCTTTCAAGATTTGAACCAAGGTGGCATCCCCGTTGTTTATGCCGGCTCGATTGAGCGTGTTGATTTTGGTGAGCGCAAAGAGGAAAAGGGGTTTGTTGCGGTTGAAATTACTACAGCGGCGACAGGGCAGCGAAAAACAACGTATGCCTTTCAGCAATTGCCGTCTCGAGCGATGATTCAGCTTGATATCAAGATTGATCAAGCAAAGGATCAAACAGAGCAGATCTTATTTGCGTTGGAGCAGCATACGCTTGATGATGCTATTCTCAAAGTTGTCTACCACCTGCCTGCTGGTTGCCAAGACCGTGTTGACCTATCTGTTGTGCTGCGCGCATGCCAGCAAGCAATGTACGTTGTCGGTATTATGCCAGTGCACCAATTGGCACCACGTGAACGGCGAGCGGCCTTAAAAATAGATATGGATTTTACAACGCTGCTCAATCGTTATTTTGAAACTAAGAGCCTTTCTGCTGATGAAAAAACGGCACTTTTAGAAAAAGCATTTGTGTTGCAGCATGAGCAAGAGATCAAGGCTATGGATCCTGAAAATAGTTGAAAATAAAGTCTTCTTCCAATCGGTGTCTTAATATTTTATGCGCGAAGCATAAAGTATTTTTTAGCGTGCTGAACAGAGTGGAAAATCATTCTTCATAGACCTAAAAAGCTTTAGGGTCTTGGCAATTGATATATATTTTTTATTTCTTGAATTTAAGAATACTTGTTCATTAATATCAATTGGCTTTGAAAGATAATGTAGTAATGTTTTTTTCTTGACATCAATGGTGCGGCCTGTTACGATTTGCCATGAAAAAAGATTTTCCAAAGGTGACTAAAAATCCCTAAATGAACAGTACGATAAGTACTGTTCGCCCCCCCAACCCTCCAGCTTGTCCTAAGTTGGAGGGCCTTTTTTTGTCTATGATTTTTTCTTTTGAAAGCACAGCACATTGCTCAGAGCTCCCATGCAGACGTAGCTATTGATGATATAGCATGGCCTGATGGCATAACATGGCGCATGGTAATGATGGTAGGGAGTGGGGTCATTAAACGTGTTGTGCGGTGCTTGAATGATTGCGTATGGCTTGTGCCGTAAGAAGCGTCCGCGTGCAAATTTGTACACGGCGTATGAATGTAGCCGTTCATCCCCGATTGGTGCCCATGTTATATGAATAGTCGAGCCATGTTGTGTGCCGCGTAGTCTTGTTGCTCGCGGCACATTAAAGACGCTTGGCTTGCCTGTTTGTGCTTGTTGGGGCACCAGCGATCGTGGCTTTTTCCCACAACCTGCATAAAGCAAGCAGAGCAGTATAAAAAATTGTCGCATTGCTCTAGCGCGAGTGCATAAAGATAAGCGAAAACTCTTTTGCTGCTTTAAGAATATCAGTCATGTTCTGGTCAGATAGTTGCATGGTTGTAAGAATACTTTGGTACGTGTCGGTGTATGCCCCTTTGATGTACGAGGCACATTGGATAGCAAAGGGTTTGACGTCAACAAGTGCGAGTTTGTCTAAAAAGTTCTCTTTCAAGAGCAACAAGAAAATTGTTTGATCAACAAACGAATATGTTTCGTGCTCAGGCTGTTTTAATAATTCGATAGCGCGCTTGCCACGATCAATTGCCCGTTGGCTTACCTTATCAAGCTCAGAACCAAACTGTTCAAACGCTAAAAGCTCATTATATTGTGCGAGTTCGAGCTTAAGTGACCCTGATACTTTTTTAATTGCTTTTGTTTGTGCTGCACCGCTTACTCGTGAAACCGAAAGCCCAATGTTAATAGCTGGCCTGATGCCGGCGTTAAAGAGCTGTGTATCAAGCACGATTTGTCCATCAGTGATCGAAATTAAATTTGTTGGGATATAAGCGGAAATATCATCACCTTGTGTTTGCACAATTGGCAGTGCGGTGAGTGATCCGCCACCAGCCGTAGGTAAAATTTTACCAGCACGTTCTAAGAGTCTTGAATGAATGTAGAAAATATCGCCAGGATAAGCTTCGCGCCCTGGGGGCCGGCGTAAAAGGAGCGAGAGCTCACGGTAAGCAATAGCATGGTTACTCAAGTCATCATAAATCACCAGGGCGTCCTGGCCTCGTCGCATAAAAAATTCGCCAATGGTGCAACCTGTGTAGGGAGATAAGAACTGGTTTAAGGCTGTTTCATTAGCATCAGCATCAACAACAATGGTATACGCCATGGCGCCGCGTTGTTCAAGCTCTTGAATCATCCGCGCGGTGTGGGCCTGTTTGTGGCCGATGGCAACATAGATGCAGATCACATTTTTATCTTTTTGATGCAAAATTGTATCAAGCACGATGGTTGTTTTACCGGTGCTACGATTGCCAATAAGCAGCTCGCGTTGGCCTTTGCCGATTGGAATGAGCGCATCAATAGCGGTTATGCCTGTTTCAAGTGACTCATGAATTGGTGTGCGCTCGGTAATGCCGGGCGCTACGCGTTCAATGGGTTCCATCACCATGTCAGCCAGTTGCCCTAATTGATCAACGGGCTTGCCAACGGCATTAACCACACGACCAATTAATTTTTCTCCGACGGGGACCTTAAGTACTTTCCCGGTGCGCCTTACGACTTCTTGTTCTATAACGCTCGTTTGGGCATCCAGAAGGATTACTGATACAAAATCTTCATCCAAGTCCAGAATGATCCCACGAGTGCCAGATTCAAAGGCGACGATCTCGCCAAATATTGCATTGTTAAGACCATAAACCTTGCAAATGCCATCACCAATTTTAATTACTACGCCTACTTCCTCAAATGATTCATGTTCATGTGGCTGGAGGGTCTTTTCAAGAAGACTGATGATATCCGTTTCTTTTTCAATCATTGCTATACCTGCTGAAGCAAATGTTGCTTGACAAGCAACAAGGTTTTTCTGACTGAGCGTTCCCACATCAGTTCATCACAGACAATACGAATGCCGCTTATGAGTTCCTGTTTTTCAATAAAGGTTACCACGACACTTGTAGCCTTTATTTCTCGTTTTATGAAGAGGATGATAGTATTTTTTTGGTTGTCTTGCAAAGGCTGAGCGCTATAAACTTTACAGCTCAAACAGCCCGCTGCTCGATCTTTGATAACTAGTAATTGTTCGGCGATTGGATTAAGAAGTTGGGTTCTGTGCTCTTGGATGAGGTTTGCCATTAATGGCTGCAGCGTATTTGCTACCGCACATTTTAAAATAATTGCTTGAGCTAAATTGTGTGCTTGCTGTTTTGCTATGTTGCCAGCACAGACGGTTAATAATTGCTCTTTGTGATCGGAAAAAAAAACAGCTAACGTTTGCAGCTGTTCAATAAGAACCGTAGGGACTGCATAGTTATGAATTTTATAGAGTGTTTTCGCGTAGCGCTTTGCTAACGTTTCACGGACAGCATTCATAGTGGACGCTCCTGTGAAGCTTGTAATGTTGCAATAATGCTCTCTACGTGTGCAGTAGCGTGCTGGCTATTGCTATACTGCTCTGTGAGCCTTGCGGTAGCTTTTTCTAGCGCGTATGGAAGAATGGCAGCCCTGCTTTGAGATAAAAATAAATGCTTCTGTTGTTCGTTGTATTTTGCTTGCTGCGTTGCAACATATGATTGTTGCTGTTGCTCGTTACGCTCTTTTTCTACAAGGAGCGACTGATGCCAACGACGCGTATTGTATTCAAGGATGGTGAGGAGCTGATTTTGTTCTCGAATTTGATTTTCGATCTTTTGTTTGGCAAGCATAGCCAGCTTGTCCCTGTGCATTAATTTGGCATTTTCTTGGTGTTCGTTGTTGATGGCCTCGTAAAGTTTAGGTAGCGCATGCGCTCTGATCAACTGGGCACATTTGTAGCATAGTAAACAAAATACAGACCAACGAAATACGATGAGCGACAAAGGTGCGCTGCTAAGCATGAGGCACCTTTTCAATTAAGAGAGCCGTTGTTTGCTGAATCATCTTTTGTATATGCGCTTCATCAAGTGGTTGCTCTTCAAAGCGAGGATACTCAGCAGGCGTTACGACAGGCTTTTGGTAGGTAGCATGAATATGCTCTCTAAAGGCTACCAGGCTGTCTTGTTTATGCTGTATGAGTTGCTGCTCTTCAAGCCTTTTTGTCTCAAGTATCGCACTGAGCGTTTGGTGGGCAGCCTCTTTCTGTCTAATACGCACCATAAAGGGTTGTAACAAAAACCTACTCAACACAACGTACGTAAGAGCAAAATTAATCATTTGAACTATGAACGTTGCATTAATTTGCATAAACCAAGTTCCTAACCGGTTTTATTTTAACGCAATAATGAGAGATACCAGCAAGGCGTAAATAGCCACCGCTTCAGCCAAGAAAAGCGGCATCATCATGACCTTCATGATGGCTCCGGCGCTTTCCGGGCGCTTGCCAACGCTTTCGCAAGCTTTTCCGCCGATAAAGCCAAGGCCAAGTGCAGGCCCTAGCGTCCCAATTCCCATACATAAACCGGCAGCAATATACGCTGCTACACGAGCAAATTCTAATTCAGCCATGTGAACATACTCCTCAAGTTAGCTTTATTCTAAGGGTAGTATAGACCTTTTGTATGCAAAATAAATATATTCTGCCATTTATTATTAAATTGAGGTTGCGCAGTGTTGGCTAGGGGCTTGCTGATGTTCTTTATCCATCTGTTCAATGAACGTAATGATTTGTGCAAGGTGCTCTTCTTGGCGCTGTATGCTTTGTTCAAATTCGTCATTACAGTTGAGATTCAAAACAGGAATGCGCTTGAGGCTTGAGCAAGGCTCTTTTTGGTGGATAAGCCAGTCGTCATGCTTGTCGTGCAGCGCCTGGAGGTATGATTTTGAGATATTTGTCTCTTCAGAGCGGCTGCGTTTTTGAATGCGTTGATAAGCAATTTCAGGTTCAACCCGCAAATAAATAAAACCACTTGGCTTTGGGGCGTGATTACTTTCGACGAGCCAGGCAAACCAGTCTTTATAAATATTCCATTCCAATGGGGTCATAAAGCCAGCCTCATAGCAGTTTTTAGCAAAGCAAAAACGGTCGCAATAGACCGAACGCTCAAGGATGAAGGTATCGTGCGTGTGTGCCTTTGCCATGTGATCCATGATGCTCTGGATGCGTGTTAAAAACGCGTACGACTGAAAGGTGTAAGCCCATCGAGGCGTATCTTTATAAAACAGATCGAGCAAGTTTTCGTCATGAGCAACTTGCTGCCATTTGTCCGTTGGCTCAGCAATAATGCTGACCGGTAGATGTTGCTGAATCAGCCTCAAAAGGGTTGATTTTCCTGCGCCGATGTTTCCTTCTAACACGATTAATTTTTTTTCTTGCATAGTGGCAACCAGATAGTTTTTTATATTTGAAAATTATTTTAAAGCTTTGTTTTTTACAGTCTATCATGCGATGAACGTTAATTGTAGCCTTGACAAATGCGCATTCTGCAATTGTTTTAAAAAGAGCCAAAAGAGTCGTTTAAGAAAAGCAAATTTGACAGACC
>CAMBZK010000009.1 GCA_945872225.1 candidate division TM6 bacterium UASB124 | reverse complement strand
CCCCAGGCCTCAAGCGTTTGCTCTATGGTGGCGTTGTTGAGCACCGATAAACCAGAAGAGGATGCATCGCGAGCAATAAAATTATTAGCACGGCATGCACCTGCAACGTGCAAGGTCCCAGCAACGGTAACCTTGATAAATTTTGCACTTCCTGCAATGGCACAATCGCCAGCAATGCGCACATCAGTAAACTTACAGCTACCCGCAACGTTGCAGTCACTTTGCACGGCAACATCAAGCAGATCTATAGAGCCAGCAACATGAACAGAAGAAAGCACGGTGTGCGAAGATGAAACGCTACCAGCCATGCGCATTGGCCCTGCCCCACACTTTTCTGCCACTAAAGCTGCTATGTCTTTTCTTTCAGAAGCGCCGGTCGTATCAGCAAATTTACATGATTTCATAATGCTTGATCCTTCGATTTGCACACTATTTTGATATCTCCTGTTTTCCTCTATCGCTGCTGGCAGAGCTTAGCACACTGCCAGCCTACAATCAAATCAGTGAGATACTAGCCGGCAATCGCCTGCCCGCCAATAACCTGGCCCACGACTTGTGCGCCATTACGCAAGACAACGGTACCTTTAATCTTTTTAAAGGTTATGTCACCGCTTACCGTGCTGCCATCAAGGACGAGTGTTGCTTCTTCGCAGGTATCGGAACCAGAAGAGTAATGGAACCCAAAGAGATCGATCTTAAAACCCTTACTACCACTACCTTGCTCGATAGTAATATCAGTTGCTGTTGACTTAGAAAGCACCAACTTCGTCTTTGAACTGTTCGGTTTGAGCGCTATTGTTTTGCAGGTGCAATCTGCTGCTTTAAATGAACCAGACGAGACAATATCATTCGTACTTGTCTTTGTCATTTTCAAAGAGCCTCTTGCCGTAATGCTCTCGCATGAGCTATCAGACACATCAGCTGCCCCTGAAAAGGTTGCCTCTTTAGCTTTCAGCTTAGTTGCTGTGCATGAACCACGAGTTGTCAATATGTTCCCAACGGTTACATCAGTTAATCGTGCCGAACCACTTGTTGAACAATCACCGCCCACCTTAACTTGTTTCAAGCTGCCGCTACCTCTTGTGGTGCAAGATCCATGAATCGTTACGTCAGTCAATTTTGCTGACCCACTCATTGAGCAGTCACCATCTATCGTAACTTGTTTCAATCTGCCACCACCTCTTGAGCTGCAATCACCACGAACCGTTGCATTCTCAAGATCTAAACCACCACTTGCTTGTACAAAATCAACGGTAACACCAGAAGCGGTAACTCCGCCATAACTCTTGAGCCCAGACTTGCCATCAACGTGCTCAACGCGCTGTTTATTTTTTTTGTTTTTCTTTGCTTTGATGCCTCTGCAGCCTGCTGCAAATGCTAACGATGCTACCAGCGCCACGGCTATAAGCTTATTCATAAACAAACCCCCCATTAAATAGACCCCTAAACATACTTTGTACATGCACCACGATCACTCTATCATGCCCAGAACCCCACCAGCAAACACCCCGCCTTATCAATCATTGCCAATTTGACACAATAAACACTGTTTGGCATCGACGGCGACAGCCCCAACAAACTATTTTTAGCGATAAAAACGCATATTTCGCATTATTCTGCAAATTTTGTATTTTGGCCTTTGAAAGAATATAAAATTAGGATAGACTTGTTGCATGTGGATTTTTTTACAGACTTCCGCTAGTGAGATTTTTTGAATAATCCACTTTGTTTGGGTCGTATGACCCCAGTTTTTTTTAAGGATGTTTCTATGAAACTTTACGTTGGCAACCTTGCAGGATCAGTAACTGAGCAAGAGTTGAACGATTTGTTCGCAGCATTTGGCGGTGTTTTGTCAGTGCGCATTATGAAAGATAAATTCAGCGGCCAACCTCGTGGTTTTGGTTTTGTTGAAATGGACAGCGCTGATGCAGGTAATGCTGCTATCAGTGGCCTTGACAGCTCAGAGCTTCATGGTCAACGTCTTCGTGTTAACGAAGCTCGTCCTCCACAAGAGCGTTCAGAAGGCGGCTTCCGTCCTCGTAGCGGCTCACGTCCATTTGGACAAGGCGGCTCAGGCAGCGGTGGTGGCAATCGTCGTGGCGGCTTCGGCGGCTCACGCGGTGGCGGCTACTAAGCCCTCGCTTTAAAAAGCAATCAAAAAAAGGTCCCGGATTAATCCGGGACCTTTTTTTATGTCTCTACACTTTTTTCCCCACTTACCCTGCCGCCGTCGCGCTGCGTCACTATGGCGCCCAGGGAGCTTCCCCATTACCCTTATTTCAAAATCAAGCTCAATATTGAAATAAGACCCTGGTAAATGGGTTCTTATTTCAATATTCACCCTATTATTGAAATAAGACCCTGTCACTTTAGCTCTTGCTAAGCGACAGCCCTGACACTGGCAAACGCAATCGGCTGTATCGCTTTACGCCATACCTAGCACTCTTAGAACAGACATTTTAAGCAGCAATAAAAAAGACCCCCGAAACAAACCGAGGGTCTTTTCTTAGAATAACGCTTCGTTATACTACTGGCACAACAGGGCGAGCAAATACAGCGTCTAATACTGCCGCATAATCAGGCTCTACAAAGAAGTCTTCACGCTCACCTCCTGCAGAAGCCCCGGCTCCACGAGTAAGATCACCACCAGCTACTGGAACAACCCCGCGAACAACCGCTGAGACCATTTTTACAACCACCTCAGGAGCTGGTTGCCCTTCAACTATCTGATTAGCATTGCCAAGTCGCCTCATAGCTGCGTTAAATGATAGTACATAGCCACGGCCCTCTGCTGTTTCAAACAAAGCATTTGCTAAAGCAATTCTTTCTGCATCTATTTCAGCTTTAATTGTGGCCTTATCAGCATAACCAGCTCTACCTGGGGCAACCTCACCACGAGCAATTGCATCAAGTTGTTGTTGCCGCTTAACAATTTTTGCAGCAGCACCACCAATTAATAGTAATCCAGCAGGAATGAGCATTAGGTATGACGCTACTAGCGTTGTTCCCAAGACTATCATAGCAACTTGGAGTGATCCTTGAACCGCAGGATTGGTCAATACATCAGCAGTTCTATGGCAGCACGCAGAATCATACCAACGCTGAAGCGACGAAGTCCTGCGCTCAGGAGCTGCTCCACCTGCCTGCGATCCAGCAGGTGCTCCTGCTCCTGCTCCAGCATCAGCAACAAACATATCAGCTACTGTTTGCCCCAAAGCAAGAATGTCTTCTCGGCTTAACCTTTTGACCGGATCTGAACTCCCAGCTGCATGCAGTGCCCCTGAACCAACAATAACCATTACCCCTAAACGTACCACAAACTTGTTCATGATTCCCCCCTGAACAAAATCCCCCTCAAATACCCACGACATTATGGTAACAAAGAGCTCATTAATTTTTCTATTAAACGCAAACGGAGGCAGCAATCTACTGGTGAATAGCGGATTGCTGCCCCCGTAAAATAATTAACCTCTTTTTTAATTAATTACCAACTGCTCGCCTTCCAGCTCAACCGCAAAGCTCTTTTTTTCTGGCTGCTTGAGCATGGCAACGGCAAGCGGGCTTACCAAGTAGTGCTGCACCGCCCGTTTAAGTGGCCGCGCACCAAACTCTTGCACATAGCCAAGGTCGGCAAGCTTTTGCATGGCGGCCGGGGCCACCCTCAGCTGCACGCCCTTTTTGTGTAAGCGCGCAAACAGGCCTTTGAGCTGGACCTGCACAATGTGGAGCATGTCTTCTGGCTGGAGCGATCTGAAGTAGATGGTCTCATCAATGCGGTTTAAAAACTCTGGCCTAAAATGCTGGTGCAGTAATTTCTCAATCTCAAGCCCTACCGGCTCGGTGATCTGCTTTGCCTGCAAGATAAGCGGCGAACCAATATTGGAAGTCATGATGATGATCACGTTTTTAAATGAGACCGTACGCCCTTGCGAATCGGTCAGATGGCCTTCATCTAAAATTTGTAAGAACAGATTGAACACATCAGGATGGGCTTTTTCAATCTCATCAAAGAGCACGACGCTGTATGGATGCCGACGCACCGCTTCGGTCAACTGCCCACCCTCTTCATAGCCAACGTACCCAGGAGGCGCACCAATCAAACGAGCGACGGCATGTTTTTCCATGTACTCAGACATGTCGATCCGCACCATTTTGTGCTCATCGTTGAACAGGTACTCAGCCAAAGTCTTTGCGACTTCGGTCTTGCCGACACCTGTTGGCCCCAGAAATAAAAAGCTGCCAATGGGCTTATTCGGGTCAGCAATCCCCGCACGATGCACGCGAATCGTGTTTGCTACCTTGGTGATCGCTTCATCCTGTCCAACCACACGCTCATGCAAGACTTTTTCCATCATGATGAGCTTTTGGCCTTCGTCCTCTTTCAATTTTTCGACCGGGATTTTTACCCAGCGAGCAAGCACAGCGGCAATGTCGTCTTCATCAACCTCTTCTTTGATCATAAGCGTTTTGAGCTTACTGAGCTTTACTTGCTGCTCATCTAGATTCTTCTCAAACGCTGCGAGTGTGCCATATTTGATCTTAGAAGCTTTGGCAAAATCACCCTCACGCTCAGCCTGTTGGTAAGCGTTTTTGGCGTCATCGATCTGTGATTTAATTTTATTGATCTCTTCAATCGGCTTGCGCTCTGCCTGCCATTGATCAAGCTTAAGGCGATGCTGCTCCTTGATGCTGGCAAGCTCTTTTTCCAGCTGGCCAAGACGTTGCTTTGAGGCATCATCCTTTTCTTTTGCTAGCGCCACTTTTTCAATTTCTAGCTGACGGATCGTCCGGTCGAGCTGATCAATCTCTTCTGGTTTTGAATCGATTGCCATTTTGAGCATCGATGCTGCTTCATCAATCAAGTCAATTGCTTTATCAGGCAGAAAGCGATCGGCAATCATTTGTGATGAAAGCTGCACCGCTTTTACAATCGCCTGGTCTTTGATGCGAATCCCATGATGCAACTCATACCGCTCTTTGAGGCCACGCAAAATGGAGATTGCATCTTCGATAGAAGGCTCTTCGATAAGCACTTTTTGAAAACGTCGCTCAAGCGCTGCGTCCTTTTCGACATATTTTTTATACTCGGCAATCGTTGTTGCACCAATGCAATGAAGCAGCCCTCTAGCCAAAGCAGGCTTAAGGAGATTGGATGCATCCATGCCACCACCGGTAGCACCGGCTCCAACGAGCATGTGCAGCTCGTCGATAAAGAGCACCACACCCTCAGCATCTTTTTCAATCGCTTCAAGAATAGCCTTCAAGCGCTCTTCAAACTCGCCACGAAATTTGGTACCGGCAATCAGTGCACCCATATCCAGGGCTAAAATCCGCTTATTTTGCAGGCTCTCTGGCACGTCGTTATTGATAATGCGCTGTGCAATACCCTCCACAATAGCCGTCTTGCCAACGCCAGGGTCGCCAACGAGCACTGGGTTATTTTTAGTACGACGCGACAAAATTTGAATGACGCGGCGCACCTCATCGTGCCGGCCAATGACCGGATCAAGCTTACCATCACGCGCACGCTGCGTTAAATCTTGGCAGTATTTTTCAAGAACTTGATAGGTGTTTTCTGCATTTTGATCGTTCACGGTTTCACCTTTTCGCATTGTTTTTAACCACGCTAAAACCTTGTCATAAGGCAACAGGCGTTTCATTTCTGCTTGCAGTGGCTTTGCCAGCGTTGTTGTCTTTGCCATGGCAAGCAGCAACAAGTCGATGCTCACAAACTGGTCACCCTGCTCTTTCGCCAGGGCTACCGCCTCTTGTAAAAAGGCCCCACAGGGGTGATCAACGGAAACTTGTCCGCCCTGTACCGTCGCCAAGCGACCAAGCTCACGCTGCACTTCAGCCACTAGGGTAGCAATATCGGTCCCCACCGAACGTGCGCACGACTCGGCCAAATCATGCCCTAGAAGGGTGGCTAAAAGATGTTCTGTTTTAAAAGCCCCATGCTGAGCACTGACTGCTTGCTGATACGCCGCGCTGACTAATTCAGTCGCCGCATTAGTAAATTTTTTATCATCCATAAGCAACCTCGCTGATTAGAGTTTTATGCTGCTTGATTACGATGCTCTTAGTATAAAACAGGGATAGGAACACAGCAACAGAAACCACTGGCTTAGGTCGGTTGTTTAAATCAGCCCTGCACTGGCTCCCGAGATGCGATAGAAGCACGTTCTTGCTTCACACAGAGAACTAATTTAAACTGATTTCCAGTCAAACACTCCTTCAAATAGTCAAAAGATCTAAGGACTTCATGAACGCAACAACACTTTTTGATACCATTAAACAAGAGCTTATCCCTGTTTATCACCCTGAAAAAATTTATATCTTTGGCTCCTATGCAACCGAAACGCCAAATCCTGAAAGTGATGTTGATATTTTGGTCATTGTTAAGTCGTCTGAAGAGCGTGCGCATTTACGGCCAATTCCAGGGCGACATGCCTTGCGCAATCTAGCTATTCCTAAAGATCTTATGGTCTTTACGGAAGAAGAGTTCAATGCTCGATGCAACCATGTCAGTGAGCTAGCCTACATCGTCAAACATACTGGAAAGCTTATTTATGCTTCTGCATGAAGAATGGCTTGTTATCGCCAGGCAAGATTTAAAATCTATTAAAAAAAATCTTGCAGACGATGATGATACGCTCCACGCAGCAGCGTACCAAGCCCAGCAAGCTGCCGAAAAATCACTCAAAGCCTTTCTTGCTTTTCATAATAGTTCGATTCCCAAAACTCATGACCTGGAACATATTGTAAAATGCTGCAAAAACATCGATTTTTCATTTGTTCAGCTTGAACAATATGCTGAGCGCTTATCAATCTACAGCACTTCAACACGATACCCTGACCATCGCATTGAAGTAACCAGGCCGGATGCGCTTCTTGCACAAAAAATGGCGCTCTTTATCTTTGAATTTGTAACCGCACGAATGCCATAACCCTAGCCCTGCACTGGCTCATCAACTAGCCCCTGGTCAATGTCAGCATCAAGCATCGGCAGCACGGGCAACGAAGCAAGTTGTAGCTGATCGAATGATGTGCTCACCAAGTCAGTTGGCGCAAGATCGAGCACTGGCTGCTCATCCATGGCCACGACGGTTGGCTCACGACCCACTGAAGCACTTTTTTTCCCAACCATGCTCTTGAGCATCGGCACATAGGACATATTGTTTGAACGACCCCACGCACGAATAAACGGCCAAAGGGGATAACTCTTACGCGTTGCATGATGCGGGGCAAACGCAGGATCAATGCAAATGACTCGTTTTGTCTCACTATTCCAGCCAATGACCATCAACAGGTGCCCACCTGCATAAGGCGTTGCGCCACCCTTGAGCTTGCGAACACTCACTACAACGGGAACGCCACTACTGATGTAGTGATACAAGTCATAAAAGCTGTTTAAACGCTGAGCAGAAAAATACACTTCGCCACGCATGGCGTCAAAGGCATGAGCGGTATTTAAATTCCAGTTTCCAAAAACATTTAAATCACCCTGATCATGAACATTTTTAGCAAAATTGAGGGCATAATCTGCCATCGAATAATGCGGATGCTCACCAAAATGCCGTTTGTGAAAATAACTCACCATCATGGTGGTGCTAACGGGAGCACAAAGGTCTTTTTTACGCTCATGATCAAGCATCATCTGCGATATTTTAGTATGGCCTTTGGTCATCGCCGTTTTCAGCGTAGGGTCAGGATAAATCTCTTTGCGCTGATTAAGCCGTGAAATACAGCCAAAGAGTGCCTTTAAATTCGTAGGCTCTGCACCACCGTGAGCAACAACTTTAATTTTAAAGCCACGCGCTAGGTTGCCATGCAGTAACTCAACGCGATTGTGCTTGGTATGAACAATTGAATCGTTATTATCTAAATAGGTCTTTTGGACTTTGTGGCCCCAATCAGCAAGATGATGCCAGCGAGAAAACCTACCCTGATGCAATACACTCACCCAAATGGCTAAATACCCGCGCGATGGACGAAGTGCGTTCCAGGAAACAATCAATTCACTAAAGGGATCAGCATTCTTTTGCTCCCATTTGACGGTATTCTTATCACGCTGAACAGCGGTTGCAAGCTCTTCGTCTGAGAAAAAATGGCATATTGTTTTTGAAAAAATTGGAACGGCATGCTTTTGCACAATCTGTGGGAAAAAACATCTATGCCTCTTTTTGCCAGAAGTTGTTGCTGGGTTTTTTAGAGTACGATGTCTCTTTTTTGTGGACACCCGCTGTGATTGCCCCTGTTGGCGACGTCGCTTTTTTTTTCGCATTGGCCGAGCATCAAGCAGTGATGCGTTAATGAGCATGACAAGCAATAAAAGACCAACTCGCTGCAAAGCAATCCACATGATCGTCCTTTTCCTTTTTGTCCCCCCACGCACTACTCATCACACTACTTGCCGACGCAGAACTCGCCAAAAACCATATCTAAAACGTGCTCAGTAACATTTTTTCCGGTCAATTCTGACACTTTTTCGAGCAGCTCTTTGACGTGATATGCTAGTAGTTCATAGTGTACGCCATCAGCAAAGGTCTTTGCAATACCTTCTAAATCAACCTGAATTTCAGTTAATAATTTAAACTGTCGTTGGTTCAAGAGGTAGGGCGATTTTGCTTCTGCAAAAAGTGCTTGGACAAGCACTTCAACAGCGGTTTGGAGGGCAGTAAGCCCCTCATTATTTTTTGCTGAGACATGGAATATTTGATCTTGAGAAACACTGAATACAGGAAGAGAAGATAATACTGCATCAATCTTATTGAATACCACGAGGGCTTTATCGCCAGCGAGCTGCAATAATTCGTTGTATACGACAGCTTCTTGCTCCGTCATGTGACGAGCTGCATCAATGACTAACAAAACAACATCAGCTTCTTGCACGGCCGCAAATGAGCGATCAATCCCTTTTTGCTCAACCAAATCGTTCGTTTGGCGAATCCCGGCAGTATCAATAAACTGCCAAAAAGCACCTTGTCGATAGACTGATGCTTCAACGCTATCGCGTGTCGTGCCAGGAATATCCGTTACAATGGCGCGCTCTTCCCCAACCAGCGCATTAAATAACGTCGACTTGCCAGCATTCACGCTACCAACCAGGGCAACGCGCACACCCTGCTTAACCTGTTTTTGCAAGGCAAAGTGCTGCTTAAGCACCTTGATTGCATCACAAATAGCCGTTGTGCGATCGCGAATTGCTGCGATAAAATCAAGATCACGCTGCTCTTCATCTAAAAATTCAAAGCTTGCTTCAACGTACCCAAGGAGCCCTACCAGCTGAAGTTCGACGCCTGCAAGCGCACGCGAAAGGGTCCCAGACATTTGCGCCTGTGACTGCTTAAGCGCCAACTCTGTTTGTGCATGGATCATGTCATTAAGCGCTTCTGCTTGGACCAAATCCATTTTACCATGCTGAAACGCTCGCTTGGTGAACTCTCCTGGCCGCGCTGCGCGTGCACCGGCTTGAACAGCAAGATCGATAATGCGCTCAATAATGAATGGATTGTTGTGGGCGGTAATTTCTACGGTGTCTTCACCCGTAAACGTGCGTGGAGCACGCATTATCAAGAAGAGTACTTCGTCTATGCGCTCGCTCGTTGCAGGATCAACCACAAAGCCATGGTGAATGGTGTGTGTTGGTGCATCAATAAGCGCTTGCTCAGACGACAAATGCGCTAGCGATGAAGTCACCGGTAGCGCATTATTACCAGAAATTCGAATTAAGGCTATCGCCCCACTACCACGTGGTGTGCACAGAGCAACAATAGCCTGCTGATCACTATGAATCAGTTGGTGCTTGTTGTGGTGCATCTTGCCTATTGGTAGTTACCGTAACATGAAAGCCACGTAATTTTTTCTTGTGTCTTTTTTTAAGAAACTGAATAAGCAAATACGACATGCTCATAAACAGCTGGCGCTCATCGTCGGTTGATGCCAAAATGCCAGTAGAAAATGCAATATGCGCACTGCGTTTATCAGTAGTAATGGTGTATGGCGTTGTAATCCCAGCAGCTCCTACCAAGTCAGCTGTCTCGGTACGCAAATCAGCGGTTAGCTCTGGCGTCCAGGCTACCAATTCTTCCTGATCGCGCTGTTCGCGAACTTGCTCTCGCTGTGTATCACGAACACGAGGCTCTTGCATCGGTGACTGAACACGTTGAGGCTTTTGTTGCTGCTGCTCTGCGCGAGGCTGAACAGGTGGTCGAGCTTGGCGATCTTTATCGTTGCGCTCAGGACGCTCTACACGATCACGAGAATCACGTTGATCACGTCGTCTTGGCTCTTCTCTGCCAGGAGCAGCACTACGAGGTTTTTGTTGCTGTCTTGGGTCACGACGATCATTATTATCTAGTCGTACCACTGGAACACTTTTTGGATCAAAAGTAATGGAAACAATAGCCGGCAACTTAGAAAAACCGAAAAAATTCTTTACGCCAGGTTCAAGAACATTGATGGTAAATTCGCGAGGCTTGCCAGACTCTGCCCATGCTTTTTCGATCGCTTTGGCGACGCTTGACGCCTCATGAAGCATTGATTTCATCTGCTAAAACCTTTCAACAACGATGAAATTAGAAAAAATATTTGTATGGTGAGTGCGCGATTTTATTAGAAATTGCGTATACTTCAGGAATACCCTAACAGAAAATACCCCCAGTTGCAATCGTCCAGTTTTGATCGATTCTTTCACTTGTTTTTATGGAGCGGGAAACGGGATTCGAACCCGCGACCCTTGCCTTGGCAAGGCAATGCTCTACCACTGAGCTATTCCCGCTAAACAAATCACAAAGAACAGGTAAGAATTTAACTGTTTTGTGGGAAAAGTCAACAGGCCACAATGCTTTTTTAGCAAAAAATATCATTTTCTACAAAATGATCCTCTTGTCACGCGCAGAACCTACCACTTTTGGCGACATAGCTCTAGGGAAAGGGGTGGGTTTTTAAGAACTGTTGGAAGATTTTTTTATATGATTTAATGGGTGCAAGATGGGCCATTTGACATTTTATTTTCTTTTTGCAATATTAAGCCATGCTAACTTTATCATATTAACCAAAATAACTAGAAAGGTTTAATTCATGTTAGCCAACAAACCATCGCCAAATCACAGGACCCTTGCATCGGTAGCATTCGTACCATGCGCAGCAACTATTGCTGATCGCATTACCATTCCTGTGCGCGTAATACGCAGCATGGTGGCACATATTTTAAACCGACTCAAACAATAGATATTCAATACTTTAGCAATCAAAAAGAGGGTCGGCAAAATTGTCGGCCCTCTTTTTTTATATTTGAAAGATAAATCATGATGTTTTTAAATCTACTCCGATCAACCTGCGCGCCCTATGCGGTAGGGTTTGCACTATTATGTTGTAATCAACCATTGCTGGCAGCAGGAGCTGAGAGCAAACCGCCAAGCAAAGACAGGCCCAGCTCAGTCCTATACAAACTAGGACTAGAAGACGCAGATGGAAAACCAACGCTTGTTCAATCCTGTGCCGTGTTGTTTACACTCGCAGGATCTAGCTATGCAATGTTGTTGTTTTCTAGGCTGGCAGCACTCAGGGCAATGGCAGAAGAAAGAGGCGCTCGTAGCGACATGACTGGCGCATACGATGAATATGAAGCAGCCATGTACGACCCAACAGTCGAAGAAGATGATGTTGATCAAACAGCTTTTGAAGTTGCCGACTATAACCCAACACGCGACCGAGAGGCGTTGACGGTTCTAGCCCGTGAACACTTTGGTGCACTTTCTTCAACTCTTGACGGTTGCTATGGCGAAAAACGGGCAACACTGCTCGACGAATGCTTAGAGTATGATGTCCTTGCTGGACTCAAAACAGATGGCACCACGAAGGTATGTCTCTATCGAGGGCTTGCTGTTGGATTTGTCAGCTTTGCAGTCAGACCACCACGTTGGCAGCAGCTGCTAGCTTCAACCCACCTGGTAGATGAAAGCGATTGTGTACCTAAAATGCACCTCCACCACTTGGCTGTTGATACCTCATTGCACAGCAAAGGATGCGGCTCATTGTTGCTGGATCAAGCATTAACTTACGGTAAAAAAGCAGGTGTCTACAAGGTTACGTTGCAAACTACTGGTCACGGCGAGGAAGCAAAACGCAACCGTTTTTATCGACGCCACGGCTTCAAAGAAGGTGCTTTGGTAAAAACACCCACGGGTAGTGCAACTTATTGGGCAAAGAGTTACGTCCCAACTAGAACAGTTGCCGCTAAGTTGTTCTTATCAGTCTTTAGGAGACTTAAGCTGTAGTCTTCTTTCTGTAAAAAAAGCCCCAGAAGCTTGGAAGCTCCTGGGGCTTTTTCTGATTAAATCTCTACTGACGAAACCACGCCGTGAAGCTTGTGTGATGGCAATTTGTAAAACTGCACAAACGATGGAGAGATGCGCTTGATGAGCGAAAAAATCTTCCACGGCAACTTCTTAGTCACAATCTCACCCTGGCCATAAAACATAACGCAGGCATCAATGCCCGCATTGTGCAGTATTTTTTCGATATCAAGCATCTCCATGTAGCCCATGTGAATTTCAAAAATTCTAAAGCCAGGAGCCAAGTTGCCCTTAAAAAAGCCAATCACCCCAAACGGGTCGTCCCTGGTAATAACCGCCACCAGGATATTGTCTTCGTACATGATGTTATTTTCAAACAAGGTCTGCACCACGTACGACTGCACTGAATGGATACTGCGGACAAAGAAGATCGCTGAGCCGTCAAGCTTGCTCGCTTCTTGGTAACGCTGCTCATATTTTTCTAAAAAGACTTCTAGCGGCATCGGCTCGGCAGCTTGCTTAACGCGGCGCTGGCCGGCGGTGTAGATCAAAATAACGGAGAGTGGCACTGACGCAATGATGAGCGACCAATAACCTCCATGAGGAATTTTGAGCGTATTTGACATGAAAAATACGATATCAATGCAGGTGATCAAAATGGCTACTGACATCTTGCCATACTGATGGCGCAACAAAAAGATCCAGGTCATCAGTGCGCCCGTCACGCTCATGGTCCCCGTCACCGCAAGACCATACGCTGAGGCAAGGTTATGCGAATACTGGAACTGCACAATAAAAATAAGCACGGCAAACATCAATGCCCAATTGATGGCACCAACATAAACCTGTGACCGCAACTTACTTGATGTATAATCAACTTTAAACAACGTCATCATGTTAGTCGTAATGCCTTGATACACGACTGAAAAAAGACCGCTAATGATACCTTGTGAGGCAATAATTGTTGCAAAAATACTCAAGACCAAGAATGGGATATAAAACACCGTTGGAATCTGACTCAAAATCATTTGATATAAAATAGACGTGGCGTGAGGATTATTAATTAAGAAAGCCCCTTGCCCCAAATAAGCCAAGAGCAACACAATAAAAACAAAAAACCATGCGCGAATAATTGGCTTCCGGCCCAAATGCCCCATGTCAGCGTATAAGCCCTCGCCACCTGTTGCACATAACGTTACGCCAGACAGCACCAAAAACGCTGTTACTTTATTCGTAATCATAAATTTGATCGCATACCAAGGATTGATCGCATAGATAATGTTTGGCATTTGCCAAACTGAATACGCACCAGAAACAAGCAATACTAAAAACCAGAGCAACATGATCGGGCCAAATAAAATGGAGACCTTTTCGGTACCACGCCGCTGCAAAACAAAGAGGCACACCGCAACAAAGCAAGCAAGCACAATAACGTATGAATGGTTAATATTGGCGCAACCTGGCATATGAGCAATACCCTCTACCGCACTCAAAATACTTACGGCTGGTGTTATGACACCATCACCAAAAAAGAGCGCTATCCCTAAAAATGACATACCAGTAATGATGGCTACCTGTGTTGGTGATTTGACCAAGGGAACCAATAACTCACGCAGTACAATCGTGCCCCCCTCGCCTTTTTTACCAAGCCCCATCGCAAGCCAAGCATAGCCAACTCCTACAAGCAGAAAAAGTGTCCACGCTATGAGCGAGAGAACACCAAAAACATTTTCTACTGTTGGCTGGACCGTATGAAAAATAATAGAAAGGGCATAAATGGGACTGGTGCCTATATCCCCAAAAACCACGCCCAGCGATTTAATAGCATCTTTAAATGACTTTATAATTCCCGTGTCTTGCAGGCCAAATGACGAGCCATTCATACAAATCCTCGTTTCTAGAAAATGCAATATGTTGTTTGAGGTTGTAGTATGCCCAAGACATAGGCATAAAGGCTACAACTATAGTTTTTTACCGCTAAATAGCTATAATTCAACCGCAGATTACGCAAAAAGACAAGTATTGCATATACAACGCGCATTTTTCAGTTGACAAGAAATGCCTGCAACTGTACTCTTTTGTTCGTGTTGCGATTCTGTGCGTATTTGATTATGTAATGTGTGCAGCGCATGCGTCCGTTGCCGGGATAGCTCAGGTGGTAGAGCAGTAGACTGAAAATCTATGTGTCGTTGGTTCAACTCCAATTCCCGGCACCACTTTCTAATAAATTTCTTTGCATCATTAGGTGCTCAATGTTTGATTTTTTATCCCAAAAATTTTCTGGTGTTTTACAGTGGTTGAGCAATTCACACAAGCTCACTGAAGAGAATATGGCGCAAGCTTACGCACAAGTGCGTGACGGCTTACTTGAAGCTGACGTCCCGTTAGCTGTCGTCGACGCTTTTTTAGAACAGGTTAAGAGTGCCGTCACCGGGCAAAAAGTTCATCAGGCACTTAAGCCAAGTGAGCAATTTATCAAAATAGTTCATGATAGCTTATTGGCTTTTCTGGGCGGTAAAAACGCCATCACTGCCATTACTTTTCAAATTCCATCCGTTATTATGGTCATGGGGTTGCAGGGATCAGGTAAAACAACAACAGTTGCAAAGCTCTGCCACTACACGAAAGAGCAAGCGCGACAACGAGGCAAGCAGCGACATATTTTGATTGGTTCCATCGATTTTTATCGCCCAGCAGCAATAGACCAGCTCGAAATTTTGGCCAAACAAGTTGGTGTTGATTTTCATCGCACCAAAGCAACAACGCCCCTTGCTGCCGCCCTTGAGCTGCAACAAGTATTCAAACAAAAATGTTATGAACACCTCATTCTTGATACCGCCGGACGCTTGCATATTGATGAAACTATGATGCAAGAGCTGGTAGATATTAACAAAGCGCTTTCACCAAAGCATAAGCTCCTTGTCCTTGATGCCATGACCGGCCAAGAATCGCTCAACGTAGCACGTGCCTTTAACGACCAAATCGGGTTTGATGCCGCTATTTTAACCAAAATGGATAGCGACACCCGTGGCGGCGCTGCTTTTGCATTTCGTTTTCAGCTTGGCAAACCAATCGCTTGGGTTGGCTCAGGTGAAAAAATTGAAGACCTAGAAAATTTTGTCCCCGAACGCATGACCACCAGAATTTTGGGCATGGGTGACCTCCAAACGCTCCTTGAAAAAGCTACGGAAAGCGTCAGCCAGCAGACCCAAGAAAGCATGGCGAAGAAGTTTATGGAAGGTTCTTTCAACCTGAAAGACTTCCAAGAGCAGCTCCAGATGCTTGATAAGATGGGGTCTATGCAAAAAATATTACGCTACTTGCCAGGCAGTCACCAAATCACTCCTGAAGCTATGGAAAAAGGACAGGTAGAAACAAGACGCTTCAAAGCAATCATTGGTTCAATGACTGAAAAAGAGCGCCTAGTGCCTGCTTTGCTTGATGGATCACGCAGAAAACGCATAGCTGCTGGTGCCGGTGTTAGCGCACAAGATGTAAATCATTTGTTACAAAGGTTTGAAGAATGCAAACAATTTGCTAAAATGGTGAAGAAGATGGGCAAACTAAAACGGTTTTCCTAATTGTTTATCTGCCTCTCGTTTTGATGCTCAATTTCAATGATTATAGTTGCCTGAAAGGAATTTTTACATGGCTGTCTCTATTCGCTTTAGCCTCATTGGTACCAAAAACCGTCACTTCTGGCGTATTGTCGCTGTCGACTCACGCAAGAAACGCGATGGTGCGTGTCTTGAAACTTTGGGTACCTACGACCCAGTCAAGCACACAGCAGTTCAATTGCACACTGAACGCATCCAAGCTTGGATTGCAAAGGGCGCTATCTGCTCACCAGCTGTTGCAAGAGTTATGAAGAACGTTGCTTCGTAAAGTACTCGCATACTTTTGTTAGGTCAGACATCGTCTTGCGGTGGTGGTATTTGACTACCATCGTAAGTGGCATTACATGCATAAGGGAGAGAGCATGTTAAAAGAGTTGGTCGAGTTTATTGTAAAGAAGCTCGTCGATAAGCCTGAGCATGTGAACGTTTCTGAAGTAACTGGCGAACAATCAACCATTATCGAATTGCGCGTTGCGCCTGAAGATCTTGGGAAGGTTATCGGCAAAGAAGGACGTACTGCTCGCTCAATTAGAACACTTGTACACGCTGCTGCGTCAAAAGACCACAAGCGCGCTGTACTTGAAATTCTTGAGTAGTGTCGCCTCAGGCGAACTGCTAAAAGTTGTCGTGGCTGGCATAATATGCCAGCCATTTTTTTTGCCTTGTTTTGTTTGTAAGAACCCATGATCACCGTAAGTATTATCACCGTTTTTCCTCAACTACACGAATCATTTATCAATGTAAGCCTACTCGGCAAAGCGCAAGAAAAAGGCTTACTCAAGATTAATTTGATTCGTTTTTCAGATTTTGTTGAACCAAAAGAGCGTATTGATCAACAGCTCTGTGGGCCCGGCGCAGGCATGATGCTCAAGCCTGAAGTTGTTGAAAAAGCCATAAACCACTGTGTTGCTACACACGGCAATGGCTTTAAAATATTTTTCTCACCACAGGGTGCTGTACTCACACAACCACTGGTAAAAATAATTGCGGATACCGTGTTTGCTTCAAAATCAGCCGTTGCATCAGCACACTCTTCTTGGCATCAACATCTCATTCTTGTATGCCCTCGCTACGAAGGCATGGATGCGCGCGTTGAACAAACCTACGCCGACGCCGTGATTTCAATTGGCGATTACGTTCTTATGGGTGGTGATTTACCAGCACAAATTTTACTCGAAGCTGTTCTGCGCTATGCGCCTGGCATTGTCGGCAACACAGAATCTGTTGAACAAGATTCCTTCAGTGGACCACTACTTGACCATCCGGCATACACCCTCCCCGTTGTATGGCAAGAGCAAGAGATACCAGCCATTGTGCGATCTGGCAACCACGAAGCAATTAAACAGTGGCGCCTTAATGCTGCTAGCAAAAAGACCATTTTAAACCGGTTTGACTGGTTCCGTTCCGCATCGCCAAGCGCAGAAGACTGTAAGCGCGCCAAACAAGATATTCCGCCACACTACGTTGTTCTTATGCATGATCAAGTGAAACTGGCTGATGGCACTATTGGCACTTCTTCCGTGACTTCAATTGATATTCACGATACTGCTCGATCATGCGCTACCTACGGCATCAAAAACTTTT